>NZ_JAZHLJ010000026.1:0-49218 GCF_036549495.1 Aurantimonas sp. C2-5-R2 | reverse complement strand
GGCCTGGACGCTCATCGCCAGCATCCGAATGCTCACGAGGCGCATCGCAAGATATTGGATCTATTGCTGAACTTTTGAATCAGGCTCTCAACTGAAAATAACTGAGTGTCGGAGCGCGGGTAAACCAAACCTGATCATGGATAAATTCGGCGCATATTGTCCGAGAGTAGCTGGTTCAATTGTTGAACTTGAACATCAGCACATCGCCGTCCTGGACGACATATTCCTTACCCTCGTCGCGCGCCTTACCGGCTTCCTTGGCGGCCGTCTCGCCGCCGAGCTCGACGAAGTCGGAAAAGCCGATCGTCTGGGCGCGGATAAAGCCTTTTTCGAAGTCGGTATGGATGACGCCGGCCGCTTGTGGCGCCTTGGCACCGCGCTTGACCGTCCAGGCGCGCGCTTCTTTGGGACCGGCGGTAAAGTAGGTGATCAGGTCGAGGAGCTCGTAGCCAGCCTGGATCAGCCGATCGAGGCCGGGCTCGCTCAGGCCCATCGCTTCCAGATAGTCGCCGACTTCCTCGGACGGAAGCTGGGCGATCTCGGATTCGATCTCCGCCGAAATCACCACGGTTCGCGCTCCCTGACGCTCGGCCATCGCCGCCACCGCCTCGGAATGCGCGTTGCCGGTGGCCGCGTCGTCCTCGGCGACGTTGCAGACATAGAGAACCGGCTTTGAGGTCAAAAGGTTGAGGTTGCGCAACTCGCGCCGCTCCTCCGCGTCCATCCCAGCGAGAAGCACCCGCACCGGTTCGCCGGCCTGCAGCTTCTCCAGCGCCGCCTCCATGACCGGGAGGGCCTGCTGTGCCTCCTTGTCCTTGCCGGCCGCCTTTTTTCGGGTGGAGACCGTGCGTCGCTCAAGACTCTCGAGGTCCGACAGCATCAGCTCGGTCTCGACCGTCTCGGCATCGGCGACGGGGTCGATCTTCCCCTCGACATGGACGATGTCGTCATCTTCGAAGCAGCGCAGCACATGCACGATGGCGTCGACCTCGCGGATATTGGCGAGGAACTGGTTGCCGAGCCCTTCGCCCTTTGACGCGCCGCGCACCAGGCCGGCGATGTCGACGAAGGTGATCCGCGTGGCGATGATTGCCGCCGACTTGGCGATCCGGGCGATGTCCTTCAGCCGCGCGTCCGGCACTGGCACGTCGCCGGTATTCGGCTCGATGGTGCAGAACGGATAATTGGCGGCCGCCGCGGCGGCGGTCTTGGTGAGCGCGTTGAACAGCGTCGATTTGCCGACATTCGGCAGGCCGACGATACCGCATCTGAAACCCATGGGTTCTGGTCCTTGTCTTCGTGCGGGGCGATCCCGGCAGAGCTTCGGCCCCGCTCAGTCCTTCGACCCGAAAATTCGTTTCAGCATCTCGGCCATCGGACCCTTGTCCGGCAGCGTCACCGCCGGGCCGCTGCCGCGTGCCTGGCGAATGTGGCTTTGGCTCTTGCCGTTGCCCTGGCGCTTGGCAGGTCCCGCCGACGCGCCCTTGGCGCCCGTCGGCTCACTCGACCCGGTGGCAACGCTCACCTTGTTCATGAACAGGGCATCATCGCCGGCGACCAAACTGTCGATGTGACGGGCGACCGCCTCGATCAAGGGATCGAGCCATTCCCGGTCCACCTTGGCGAAGTCTCCGAGGACGTACGGCGTGACGGCGTCCTTGCTGCCGGGGTGGCCGATACCGAGGCGCACGCGCTTATAATCCTTGGTGCCGAGATGGGCGTCGATCGATCGAAGCCCGTTATGGCCGCCATTGCCGCCGCCGGTCTTCACCCGCAGTTTGGCCGGCGCCAGATCGAGTTCGTCATGGATGACGACGATGTTCGCGGGCTCGATCTTGAAGAAGCGCGCCGCCTCGCCGACCGAGCGGCCGGACTCGTTCATGAAGGTCTGCGGCTTGACGAGAAGCACCTTCTCAGCCCCGATCTGGCCTTCGGCGATCTCGGCGGAAAACTTCTTCGACCAAGGGGAGAAGGACGGGTCCCTGGCAATCTCGTCGATCGCCATGAACCCGATATTGTGGCGATTCCCGGCGTAGCGGGAGCCGGGATTGCCCAATCCTGCGATCAGCAACATCGCCCGGCTCCTTTTTCTCGTGAACGTGGCTCGGTGGAGCCGGCCGCTTACTTGTCCTCGCCGGAATCGTCCCCGGCGTTGCCATCAGCAACCTCGGTTGCCTCGACTTCGTCAGCCGCCTCGGCTTCCGCCGCTGCCTCATCTTCTTCCGACCGGAGCGCGGCCGGGGCCGCGATCGTCGCGATAGTGAAGTCGCGGTCGGTGATGGTCAGATCGACGCCCTTCGGCAACGTCAGCGCCGACGCATGGATCGACGCACCGATCTCGAGGCCGGTGAGATCCAGGGTAAACGCCTCGGGAATGGCGCTTGCCGGCGCGACAACCTCGACCGTATAGCGCACGACGTTGAGAACACCGCCGCGCTTCAGGCCCGGCGCATCGTCCTCGTTCTCGAAGTGAACCGGGATTTCGACGGTCACGCGGGTCTTTGCGGAAACGCGCAGAAAGTCGACATGCATCAGAAAGTCGCGGATCGGCTCCAGCTGATAGTCTTTCGGCAGCACTTGGATCTTCTTGCCGTTCAGCTCGATCGTTGCGACATGGGTCATGAAACCGCCGGCGTGCAACGCCAGAAAGGTTTCCTTGTAGGGGATGGCGATCGGCTGCGGATCTTGCTTGTCGCCGTAGATGACGGCGGGAATCATTCCGGAGCGGCGAAGATGTCTGGCGGCCCCCTTGCCGACCTTGTCGCGCGCCTCGGCTTTGACCGTGAAGGTCTCGCTCATGGCTATATCCTTTTGTTTGCGAGGTGGTCGCGCGGACGTCTTGTCCGAAACGACGAAAAGCGGACCCGTCAGCAAAAGCCGACCAGACCGCTCAACTCCGCGCTGCCTCCAAGGGTGTCTGCGCGGACGGGGTGCCTATAGCGCAAGGCGCGGGGAGGAGCAAGGCGGGCGAGGCCAAGAGGTTATTCTGCGCCTTGCCCTATCGGGGAATAACCCAATTCGGAACAGACTATCTAGCGAGATACCCTGTGGTCCGATATCCAGATTCGCCTGGATGCAATGAATTCGCTACGCTCTTATTCCGTTACGAAAAGTTCTGCATCATCGTTGCCATCACAGGCCGGCCGAGCGGTGCTTTTCAACGTAGGCCGAGGGAGCTGCGGGGCCATGCCAGAATCCCTTTTGTTCCGCGGCATTGCCGATTGGCTGCTGGACCGGGCGCTACACGATGGCGATCTCAGCGAAACGGTGCGCGAACTCGGCCGGCGGCTGATCACAGGCGGCGTACCGGTCTGCCGCATCAATGTCGGCGGCCTGCTGCTTCATCCCGTTCTCGGCGCCCTTGACATGACATGGGATATGGCGAGCGATACTTGCCGAAGCCAGTCAATTCCGCGCGCGGCGGCGAAGTCGTCGCAATTCCAGAAGGCGCCATTCTACCAGTTGGTCAAGCATCAGGTCCGGTTCCAGCGGACGCGGCTCGACGACCCCAAGGCATGTGAGCAGTTTCCGCTCTTCGTAATGCTTCGGGAGGCGGGCATGACGGATTACATTGCATGTTACGAGAGCTACGGGCGAGCCGATCCACTAGACTGGGCCGACCTGCCGGCCGGCACGGAGGGATCCATGGTGTCCTTTTGCACCCGGCGGATCGGCGGCTTTTCCCGGTCGGAAGTCGACAATCTTCGCGGGCTTTCCGTAGCGATCGCGCTCACGGTCAAAATGGCCAGTGACCGCAACCTCGCCGAAGTCCTGCTGGAGACCTATCTCGGCACACTGTCCGGGCGCAGCGTTCTGGCCGGATTGGTTGAGAAGGGCGACGGCCGGGTGATTGACTGCGCCCTCTGGTTCAGCGATCTCAGGGGCTCAACTACGCTCGCCGCACAGCTCAGTATCGACGACTATTTCGCGACGATCAACGATTATTTCGACTGTACGGCCGGAGCCGTCATCGATCATGGTGGCGAAGTGCTGAAATACATCGGCGATGGCGTACTGGCGATTTTTCCGTTCGAGACCACCACCCGGCCGGTAGCGGAAATGTGCATGGCGGCGATGATGACGGCGCGCGAGGCGCTCTCCCGCGCCGATTGCAAGAACAAGATGCGGGCAGAACAGGGGATCGATCCTATTGCCTTCGGAATAGGCCTGCATGCCGGCAAGGTAATCTACGGGAATGTCGGGACCGAACGGCGACTTGACCTGACGGTGACCGGGCCGGCAGCCAATGAAGTCACACGGCTGGAATCACTCACCAAGAGCCTCTCCACGCCTGTCGTGGCGTCGCGCGCGTTCGATGATCTATATCAGGGCGATCTCGTTTGCCTGGGACGGCAGGCGGCGCCGGGCATCAAGGCGGGGATCGAGGCGTTCGCCGTTCCAGGCATCGGGACAGCGGCCCCCGCAATCGCTGCGCAGTCCTGATCAAGCTGCTGCTCGGTGTGGCAAATCCTGGATCGACCACGCGACGCCGGCCGTGTCATTCCGGGCTCGGCGCCTTCCAGCCGTCCGGCAGGACAGGGTTGCGCGTATAGCCCGGCCCGATGGTCAGCGGGGCGGGCGGCATGACGGCGTCGGACATTTGCGAGGCAACGGTGAACGCGTCCTCGAATAGCACCGCGTCGTCGCCATTTTGAACGAGACGTACCGTCACGCGGTAAGGCTTGTTCTTTTCGATGCCGCTGAGAGGCGGAGAGCGCAGGCCGTACCGCTTGCTGCGCGGTGTCAGCTTGGTGCTGACGAGAAACGGCGGTCCACCGGCGGGGTCTTCGAACGACGCTTCGATGCGCGAATAGTTCCGCACCGGCTTCTCGACGATGGCGGTGAAGCCGTAATAGGCGTCCGCGACACGGTAATTGAAGATGAAGCCGGAGCCGGCGATGGTCAGATACGGCTTGTCGGCGACGTTCTCGCGGGTTGCCAGGCCAATGGCGAACAGGATCGCGACAAGGCCGATGCTGGCAAGGAGCACCTGCCGGACACTGATTTGGTCGAGGCGGTTGAGCATGGCCCGGCTCCCGGTTTCGGGGGGCAGGCTGATAATATTACGCCGAAAATCGCCGCGCGGCCAGATGCGATCGGGCGCTGAACGATCGCGCCGGCGCCGGCGCTGGCAGCCTCTCAGTCGAACAGGCTGGAGACCGATTCCTCGGATGCGGTGCGGGCGATCGCCTCGCCGAGAAGGTTCGCGGTGGTCACGACCCGGATGTTGTGGGCGGCAAGGATCGCCTTAGTCGGCTGGATCGAATCGGTGATCACCAGTTCCTTAAGGCTCGAGGCGGTGATGCGGGCGGCGGCCCCGCCCGACAGGACGCCGTGGGTGATGTAGGCCGAGGCGCTGTTGGCGCCGGCCTTCACCAGCGCGTCGGCGGCGTTACACAGCGTGCCGCCGGAATCGATGATGTCGTCGATCAGGATGCAGTTGCGGCCGGTGACGTCGCCGATGATGTTCATCACCTCCGAATCGCCGGGCCGGTCGCGGCGCTTGTCGACGATGGCAAGCGGCGCGTCGAGGCGCTTGGCCAGCGCCCGCGCGCGCACGACGCCGCCGACGTCCGGCGAGACGACCATCAGGTTCGACAGATCCTGATGCGCCTTCACGTCGCGCGCGATCAACGGTACCGCGAAGAGATTGTCGGTGGGAATGTCGAAGAAGCCCTGGATTTGCCCGGCATGGAGATCCAGCGTCATGACACGATCTGCGCCGGCCTCGGTGATCAGATTGGCGACCAGCTTGGCGGAGATCGGCGTGCGGCCGCCGGCCTTCCGGTCCTGCCGGGCATAGCCGAAATAGGGGACTACGGCGGTGATGCGGCGGGCCGAGGCCCGGCGCAGGGCATCGATCATGATCAGCAGTTCCATGAGATGATCGTTGGCCGGATAGGCCGTCGACTGGACGATGAAGACATCCTCGCCGCGCACATTCTCCTGGATTTCGACGAAGATTTCCTGATCGGCGAAACGTCGGACCATGGCGTCGCCGAGAGGCAATTCCAGGTAGCGTCCGATGGCTTCTGCGAGAACGCGATTGGAATTGCCGCTGAACAGTTTCATCGCGTTCTTTCCGGTAATCGGACCACCGATTGGGCAAGCGCTATGGCAAGCCGTATCTGGGCGGTGTCCTTGGCGAGGCCGATCGATGGAGGGGCTCATAACAACATCGCGCCAATCGTCAACCCGCGCGGTTTCGCAGTGCGGCAAGAATCACCCAAGCGGCACGCAAGGCGAGACGATGCTCAGCCAGCGCGGGGCGCTAATTCCGAGGCCTCGCTGAGGGTCCGCCTGGCAACGGTCTGGAAGGTGGTCAGATCAACCGCCGCCCATGGATCGTCCGTCTTGCCGGGGATGGTCTCCTGGCCCTGGATGCGCTTGATGCGCTGGTCGTTGGCGTCGAGCACGTCCCAGACATAGACGAGCGTGGTCGTGGAGCCGTCGTTGAACGCCGAGAAATAGCCCTTGAGCCGAACATCCGTAACCGATTCCGAGGCGGGCCGGATCCGCAGGCCCTGCGCCGCTGCCGTGTCGGACAGCGCGCGGGCGAGCAATTCGGCCTTGTCCTGAGGCGCCCCGACCAGTGGCAGGAACTGGATTTCGCCCGTGGTCCGGACTGCCGCGGTGGAGGAAGCGGGCATAGCCGCAGGCGGTGGGGTGGCGGCCGCTTGAGTCGGCGGCGGGGCGAGTGGCTCGGATGCGAGAGTTGCGGGAGGAGGAGCGAGCGGCGCGGATGCGACAGCGGCACGCCGGGGCGTGAGCGGCTCGGACGCGGCAGGTGGATAGGCTGCGGCCGGAGAGGCGGCGGCGGGATAAGCCGCGACCGGATACTGGGCCTGCGGCGCGGGCGGCGGTGCCCATATGCTATCGCCGGCTGCCGCGGACATCGAGCCCACTGGCGCTCCGAGCATGCTTGTCGAACCGATGTCGATACTCGGCACCGGGCCATTCTGTCCCATGCCGATGGTGCCGTCGACGCCGGTACAGGCGGTGAGGACCGCGGAAAGGCTGACGGCAATGACCGGCGCGCGACGGGCGTTGCGGGTTTTCACGGGAGCTGTTCCCTTGCCGTTGTCAGGTCTGGCGTTTCCACCAGTCGAACGTCAGCAACCTCTTGCAGGGAAATCTTAAAAAACCCTCGAAAATGGCACTTTGGCCCGGTCGATGCGCGCGATTCGATTGTTGTGCTTTACAGAACGATAAGATCGAGCGGCAAGCGCGATAGCGGCTCCGGCTCGGCCGTCGTCGTCAGATAGGTGCGCCCGAGCGTCATGGCGGTCTCGCTATCGGAATCCATGATGATCATGTGGGCGAACAGAGTCATGCCCGGCTCGATGACAGCCGGATTACCGGAATGGAACATCGGCATGTCCATCCAGGATGGGGCGTAGCGCGCGCCGAGCGAATAGCCGCAGGCGCTCAGCCGGTGGCGGGCCAGCTCGTGCGCCTCCATGACGGCGGCATGGGCGTCGAAGACATCGCCGAACGTATGACCGGGCTGCATGGTCGCTTCCACCGCTTCCAGCGCCTCCCGGGCGGCGGCATGCAGTTCGAGGTGCCGGTCGGTGGGCCGGCCGACGATCACGGTGCGCATCAATGCCGCGTGGTACTGGGCCTTGACGCCGGCCCATTCGAGGGTCAGCTGGTCCGCTTCGTCGAGCTTTCGCCGACCGGATTTGTAGCGGCAGAGCAGGGCGTCGCGGCCCGACCCGACGATGAAGGGGTTGGCGGGGTAGTCGCCTCCCTGTCGAAGGATCTCGCCTTGCATTGCCGCGAGGATTTCGGCCTCGTCCGCCCCCGGCCGGATCAGCGGCCGGGCGGCGTCGAAGGCGTCGTCGGCGAGGCGCGCGGCTTCGCGGACCATGTCGATCTCGGCCGGGCTCTTGATTGCCCGCAACATCGGGATAAGCGTCGAGGCGTCCTTCAGCGACGCGAACGAGCCGAGCCGTTCCGCAACCTGCTGGCCGTTGGCGGCGGTAAGCCCGTGGGTTGCCCATTCGACGCCGATGCGCGCCCCGAGCAAACCCATCTCGTCCAGCATGTCGCGCAGATCGATGACGGGATCGGCGCTACCTCGGTCACGCCAGACCGTGATCACATCGAGTATCGAGGTATGGCGAGCCTGGCGAAGATCGGCCGAGCGGGTCAAAAGGCGCATCTCGCCGTTCGCCTTGACCACGAGACTCTGGAAGAAGCAGAAGCCAAACGAATCGTAGCCGGTCAGCCAATACATCGAATCCTGGGCGAACAGCATCATCGCGTCCAGCTTCTGCTCGGCCATTTCGAGCATCAGCCGGTCCCGCCGAGCCTCGAATTCGTCCCGTCCGAAATGCAGCATCGGTCAGCCTCTCAGAGCGATGGCGGATAGCTGGCGGCCGTAGTCGGGCTCGCCGCGATGGGTGGTGCGCCGGTAGGAAAAGAAACGATCGGGGTCGGTGTAGGTGCAGGTGCCGACGAAACTCGCGGCGACCCCGCTGGCCCGCAATTGTGCCAGGATGAAGCCCGGCAGGTCGAACTGGCGTTTATCGGGCGACGCTCCGCCGAGGAAGAAACGCTCTCTCGTCGCGTCGCCGTCGAGGAACTCGGTCATCATGTTGACGCTCACCTCGTAGTTGGGCTGCGTGATCGTCGGTCCCAGCACGGCCGCGATCGAATCCCGGTCCGCGCCGGCTCTCTCCATCGCCGCGACCGTGGCTTCGAGGACGCCGCCAAGCGCCCCGCGCCAGCCGGCATGGGCGGCGCCGATCACGCCGTTCCTCGGGTCGGCGAAGAGCACCGGCCCGCAGTCGGCGGTCACGACGCCGATGGCGAGCCCGGGGCGGCCGGTCACGATGCCGTCGACGCGTGGTCGTTCCCCCGTGAACGGTCCATCGACCACGACGGCTTCTCCGGAATGGACTTGCCACGGAGTGGCAAGATTATCCGGTGTCGCTCCCAGCGTGGCGGCCGCTCGGGCGCGATTTTCCTCGACATCCTCGCGCCGGTCGTTCGAGCCGGCACCGACGTTCAGACCCTCATAGATGCCTTCCGATACCCCGCCGAGACGCGTGAAAAAGGCATGGCTGACGCACCCGGCACCGGTCAGGCGGTCCGAGCGGATGATCGCCGTATCGGCGAGGGGAGTAGCGGGGCTTGCTCGGGTATCGGACATGGCGCGGGATGGTGGTGGAGGGTTCGGGCGAAGTCAATGCGGCGTCAATCGACCCCGGCCAGCCCGAAAGGCGGTAAAGACATCGGGCGAGAAGACGCTGACAATACCTTGAAAAGAATCCCCATCTCTTTCTCGCTGGTGCCTGCCAGCCGCGCCACCGCGGCCCGGATTTCCTCCTGCCCCGCCTCGTCCATTCCACTGCCGAGAGTGCCGGCGCGTTCGAGGAGACCAAGGGCGAGCAGACATTCACCCTGGGGCGCGGCGGCAGAGACTGCGAGCCCTGTATGTCGAAACGGCGCCGCGATCCGCGCGAAATCGACATGGCTGGTGAGGTCCGCTTCGCCCGGCCGGTCGAGCGGATCTGCGAAGGCATGGCCGTGGATCGCCTGTAGCGTGTCCCCGAAGCCGGTCGCGGCATGGCCGTAGTCGATGAACAGCCCGGCACCGCCGTCCTCGGCCAGGCGCTGGGCGATGGCCGCCGCCAGGGTCTCGCGCGCCGGCGACACTTCGAGGACCGCGCCGGCCATCGGCGGGTGCGGCAAAGTCGCGGCGATCTTGCCAGGCGTTTCCGGCCTTGCCTGGCACAGCACGAACTCGAACCGCCCGCTATCGGCGACCGAGACGCAGCGCTCGCGCCAGCTCTCGCCGTCGAAGACGAATTGGCGGATGGCGAGTGCGTCGAAGAGTTCGTTGGCGACGAGAAGCAGTGGCTCCCGTTCCAGATCCGCGATCCGTCTGACCCGGCGGATCGGCAGATCGAAACGGTCGAGCGTCGTCATCTGTTCGGCGGCGAGCCGGTCGCTGGTTTCCACCAATCGGACCTTGGCGGCCTTGAGGCAGTCCGGTGCGACCGACCGCAAGGTGCGCAGGATGTCGGCCATCAGCGTACCGCGTCCCGGCCCGATCTCGGCGAGCAGGAACGAAGCTGGGGACCCGTGTTCGCGCCACGCCGCGGCGATCCAGGCGCCGATCAGTTCGCCGTACATCTGGCTGATCTCCGGCGCGGTGATGAAATCGCCGGTCCGGCCGAACGGCTCGCGCGCCGCGTAATAGCCATGCTCGCGGTCGAACAGCGCCAAGTCCCAATAGCGATCGAGGCCGATCGCCCCCTCGATGCGGATCAACTCCGCGATCTTGCGGGCGAGCGGGTTCAAGATTGTGCGGCGCCGGTTCCCGCGTCCTCCACGGGGCGCGGCTCGTAGGCGCGCGGCTTGGCGGTTGCCATGCCCCAGATGCCGATGAGCAGCATCGGAATCGACAGCACCATGCCCATCGTGAGCCAGCCGCCGTACAGATAGCCGAGCTGCACGTCGGGCATGCGGAACAGCTCCACGAAGATGCGGGCGCAGCCATAGCCGAACAGAAACAATCCTCCGACGAAGCGGGGACGGCCGAGCATCTTGAAGTGATGGGTGGCAATCCTGAGGATCAGCCACAACACGATGCCTTCGAGCGCGGCTTCGTAGAGTTGGCTCGGGTGCCGGGGCAGGGCGTCGGGGGCATAGGGAAACACCATCGCCCAGGAGACGCTGGTCGGCGCGCCCCACAGCTCGCCATTGATGAAGTTGGCAATGCGTCCGAAGAATAGCCCAAACGGCACCGATGCGGCGACCACGTCGATCAGGCTCCATACTGGCACCTTGTAGACCCGGCAGAAGATCAGCATGGCGACGAAGACCCCGATGAGGCCGCCGTGGAAGGCCATGCCGCCCTCCCAGACCTTGAAGATGGCTAGCGGTTCAGCGGCGTATCGCTCGAAATCGTAGAAGAACACGGAGCCCAATCGCCCGCCGATGACGATGCCGAGGGTGAGATACAGGATCAGGTCGTCGATATGGGTCTTGGTGATCGGCGAGACGCCGTTCGGCCAGAGCTTGGTGTTGCCGACGAGATAGCGCCCGTAGAGCCAGCCGCAGAGAATGCCGGCGACATAGGACAGGCCATACCAGCGCAACTGGACCGGTCCGAGATCGAGAAAGACCGGGTCGATCTGCGGATAGGTCAGGACGCCGAGAGTGGGAAGGGTGAGCATCGAACCGCCGTTACAAGATTGCCGGCGCATAACGCCGCTTGGAATGCGGCGGGACATAGACCTTGTCCCTACTGGAGGGTCAAGGGCGCCGCTGAATGATTACAGCATCGCGCGAAGCGTTGATTTGCGTCAATGCCGCGGCAGGCCGCAAGGCCGATAACGTCTCCATCGCCTATGTCGCCGGTCGCGGTCTTTGACGAACCTCAGACTCGGTTTCGCGCGCGACAGCGCCCGGCAACGAGGCTCGATGCCGGCCGTGCCGGCGATCAAGAGGAGACCCACGATGTTCAAGTCGATATTGGCGTTGACGACATCCGCGTTGATCCTGGCCGGCAGCGCCATGGCCGCCAAAGGCGACCAGGACCATGGGGCGACCGGACAGCAGGATCGAACAGGCAAGATGATGCAGCAGCAGGACGACGACATGATGCGTCCGGGCGGGCAGCGGTCGGAGCGAGACGACGACGACCTTGACGAGCGGTGGGGCATGCGGGGCGGTATGATGGGTTCCCGCATGGGCGGCGCTCATATGATGCGGATGATGATGATCCTGCTCGATATCGACGGCGATGGCGCTTTGTCACTCGATGAGGTCCAGGCCGTGCATGCGCGGTTCTTCAAGGCGGTCGACGCCGACGCGAATGGCAAGGTCACGATCGAGGAAATGCAGGTCTTCATGTCACCAATGGGCGGCAGGCCGGGTCGTCAGTAGGCCTCTTGGTATGACGGGAAACCGGGCGCCACTGGTTGCGCCCGGCATCCTGCATGGTTTTTAGCGTACCGCTCCGTCGTGGCGTTCAGCCGCGCGTTGCCCCGGCTTGCTCGCGGAAGAACCGCAGCATTTCGCGGCTGGCGTCGGGGCCTTTCGGCTCCGTATAGGTTCCGGCGGGACTGCCGCCGGACCATGCGTGGCCGGCGCCATGCAGGACCCAATGTTCAAGCGAAGACCCTCGTTGGTCGTCGGCGTGGACCGTCTGGGTATATCGTATCCCGCCGGGGGCTTCGCCCTGGCGAATTTCGGTCTGGACTCCGGCGGCGGCCTTCGCCTGTTCAATCACATGCTCGCCATTGACGGGATGCACGGTAGCGTCGCGATCACCATGGAAGACGATGGTCGGGACGAAGCCGCCGGACAGCGACGTCTGGGAGTCGGGGGCGGCGCCTTTGCGCATCGCTGCGAAGGCGGACCCCATGTCGCGCGCGGCCCCGCGGGCGAGGCCCGAATGGACGCCGACGGCGGTGAAAAGCTCGGGATAGGTCGCCCCCATGATCGCTGCCGCGGCGCCACCAGCGGACAGGCCGGCGACGTAGACGCATTTCGGCTCGACGGAAAATTCGTCGATGATCTGTCGGGTGATTCCGGCGATCAGCGACGGCTCGCCGCGATCGCGCTCCTGATCGCCCGCATTGAACCAGTTCCAGCATTTGGAGGTGTTGGCCGAGCGGGACTGGGCGGGGTAGGCCACCAGGAAGGTCTGCTCCTCGGCCAGCTCGTTCATCCGCGTGCCAGCGGCGAAGTCGTCGGGCGACTGGGTACAGCCGTGCAGCATGACGACGAGTGGCACCGCCTGCCCATCATATCCGCTCGGGACATAGATCTTGTAGTCGCGGCTTCCCGCCGCGTTGGCGTAGGTGCGGGCGGAAAATCGGGCACCCTCGGGCAAGGGACCTGTGTCGGGAGCGAGCGGCGAACCGCCGAGACCCTCGAACCCTTGCGTCCCGATCCGGTCGAGAAATCCACGCAGTACCTGCGGGATCGCGGATTTTTTCGGCTCGATCCGCGGGTCTCTGTCCGGGGAAGGTGATGCGGTCCGGGTCTTTGAAGCCACGGCGGGCGGGGTGATGTCGATGACGGAAGCTGGGTCACCTGCAGGCCGGCGATCCTTGTCGTGCTGTGCGTCGAAACCCGCGGCCGACGAGGCCTCGTCCGAACTCAACCCTTGCAGAAGGGCCATCGCTTCCTGGAGTTGCCCGTTTCGGGTCAGACGGGTCGCCTCCATCATGGTGGCCTTGGAAAGTGGTTTCATGGATTGAAATCCTGTGGGGAGGAGTCCGCAGCCCGGTGCCCTCCACTTGGGAGAAGAACGCGAGTGCAGTGAATGCAAGGGAGGAATGCTGCATTGCAGCAATTGGTTCCCGATGACGGTAACAATCATCGATACCTCGGACGAACCAACCGAAACGCCACCCGTCATTTCAGCCGGACGCCGCCCTCCAACGACCAAGAGAGGCCGATGGAGGGCAGTGGTTCGGTTTATTTCAGGAGCTTCAGCAACTCTTTCGCGGCCTCTTCGGACGAGGCCGGGTTCTGGCCGGTCACGAGCTTGCCGTCGACGACGACGTAGGAACCCCAGTCGGCGCCCTTTTCGTAAAGGCCGCCATTCGCCTTGAGCATGTCCTCCACCAGGAAGGGCACCACGTTGGTGAGGCCGACGGCCTCTTCCTCGGTATTGGTGAATCCCGCCACGCGACGGCCGGAAACCAGCGGCTTGCCGTCCATGCCTTTGGTGTGGCGGAAGATCGCCGGGGCATGACAGACGGCGCCAACCGGGCGATCGCTGGCGGCGAACGCTTCGATCAGGCGCTTGCTGTCGGCGCTCTCGGCTAGATCCCAGAGCGGGCCGTGGCCACCCGGATAGAAGACCGCGTCGAAGTCCGCCGGGTCGATTTCCGCGAGCTTGACGGTCGTGGCGAGCGCCTTCTGCGCGGCGTCATCCTTCTTGAAGCGTTCGGTCGCTTCGGTCTGGGCGTCCGGCGCATCGCTCTTCGGGTCGAGTGGCGGCTGGCCGCCCTTTGGCGATGCGATGGTGATCTTGGCGACAGCGTCGCGCAGAACGTAATAGGGCGCGGCGAATTCCTCCAGCCAGAAGCCGGTCTTTTCGCCGGTGTCGCCGAGGGTGTCGTGGGAGGTGAGGACCATCAGAATGTTCATGTGTCTATCCTTGAGATTGATTATTTCGTGTTGCCGACGCGGATCACCCGCTTGCCGAAATTCTCGCCCTTGAGCAGGCCGAAGAGGGCCTGAGGTGCGTTTTCGAGACCGTCGATGATCTCTTCGCGGTAGTGAATCTTCCCCGCTTCGATCCACGCACTCATCGCTTTGGCGAATTCGGGATAGAGGTGGACGAAGTCGTTGAAGATGATGAAGCCGCGCACGGTGAGCTGCTTGCGCAGTATCTGGCCCATCAGCCAGTTCATCCGGTCCGGCCCGTCGGGCAGGCTGGTGGCGTTGTATTGCGAGACCAGGCCGCAGACCGGAATGCGGGCGCCGATATTGAGCAGCGGCACGACCGCGTCGAGGACCTTGCCGCCGACATTCTCGAAATAGATGTCGATGCCGTCAGGCGTCGCGGCTTTCAGCTGTTCGGCGAAATCCCCGGATTTGTGATCGATGCAAGCGTCGAAGCCGAGCGTGTCGACGGCGTAGGCACACTTGTCGGGACCGCCCGCAATGCCGACGACGCGGCAGCCCATGAGCTTGCCGATCTGGCCGACCGTGGCGCCCACCGGACCGGTAGCCGCGGCGACGACGAGGGTTTCCCCAGCCTTCGGCGCGCCGATCTGGGTGAGCCCCGCCCAGGCGGTGAAGCCGGGCATGCCCATGATGCCGAGCGCCCAGGATGGATGCTTGGGATCGCGGCCCAGCGCCGTTACGCCTTGGCCGTCCGACAGCGCGTAGTCCTGCCAGCCATTGAAGCTGAGCACCCAGTCGCCCGTGTCGAAACCCTTCAGCTTGGATTCGACGACCTTTGACACCGTGCCGCCGACCATGACCTCGCCAACCGCGACCGGCGGGGCATAGGAGGGCGCGTCGCTCATGCGGCCGCGCATATAGGGATCGAGCGACAGGAACTCGGTGCGCAACAGCATCTGGCCATCCGCGGGAGCGGGGATGTCGATGCTTTCGAGCTTGAGTGTGCTGTCCGTCGGCTCGCCCTTGGGGCGCTCGGCGAGGACGATACGGCGGTTGGCGTTGTCGGTCTGGGACATGATCAACTTTCGATTGTGGTTCGAGGGAGGGCGCGCGACCGTTGGTCCGGCGCGAGACAATTTCAGGGCCGACGGATCAGCCTCTCGGTCGCCGCCATGGCGACATCGAAAGGAGAGCCGTCCCGTGCCAGACTGGCCATGAGGCTCGCACCGAGCCAGATCTGGTAAAGGGTCGTGGCGAGGGCTTCCGGATCGTCGGTCGGGCCGATCGACCCGTCGCTGACGCCTTGGCGCAGAGCCGAGGCCAATTTGGCCACGATGGCACCGACCCCGTCCTGCAGGATCGCGCTCATGCCGGGCGACAGGTCGGCGACCTCGGCGGACAGCTTGACCACAAGGCACCGATCCTCCGACCGGGAGCTGCATTGTTTCAGCCGCCAGTCCGAGAAATAGGCCAGCAGGCGATCCTTCGCCGACAGGGCGGTGTTGTCGAGTGTGTGGGTGAGATCGGCCTTGTAGCCTTTCACGAAGCTCTCAAGCAGCGCGCAGCCATAGGCCTCCTTGGACGGGAAATAATGGTAGAAGGACCCTTTCGGCACTGCGGCCGCCTTCAGAAGTTCCTGAAGTCCCACGGCCGTGAATCCCCGCTGGGCGGCGAGCCCTCTTCCTACGGTCAAAAGATGCGTGCGGGTATCGGTCATGGCCGACATATTGGGTCGATTAGACCGGTCGTCTAGTGGGGTAGGCCGAAAAAGGTCGTCGAGAGCATCGGCCGAAAAAAGAAAGAAGGAGCCGGGTCGCTGGGAATAAGGAAACCCGCGACCCGGACGGGTCTACAACGCCGAGAGCAGATCCCGCGTCGGCCAGCCGTCGGCCGGCAGGCCTAACCGCTGCTGCTCGCGGCGCACGGCCGAGCGGGTGTTTTCGCCGAGGATGCCGTCGACGCCGCCGACATCATGGCCGAGCTCGACGAGTCGCTGCTGCAGTCGCTTGGTTTGATCGAGGTCGAGGCCCGGCTGCGGATTGCCCATGTCGATCGGCGGGACACCGGCAAGGCGGGTGGAGAAATAGGCCGCGGTCAGGGAGTAGACCAGCGACTTGTTCCATTTCAGATAGATGTCGAAGTTCGGATAGGCGAGGAAGGCCGGACCGCCACGCCCCATCGGCAGAATCAGCGCCGCTGGCAGCTCGTCGGCGGGAAGCGGGGAGCCATCGGCCCTGGCGACGCCGAGCGCGGCGAAGCTGGAGCGCGGCTCCTTGTTGACGAGGGCGGCGCGGTCCCAGGGGAAATCCGCCGGCACTCGCACGGCTTCCAGCCACGGCTCGCCGCCGCGCCAGCCGAGCGACTGGATGTATTTGCCGGTGGTGACGAGGACGTCCGCGGCATCCTTGCGCAGATCGACGCGGCCATTGCCGTCGCCGTCGGTGCCGAAGGCGATATATTCCTCCGGCAGAAGCTGGGTCTGGCCGATCTCGCCGGCCCAGGCGCCCTTCATCTCCGACGGGGTGAGGTAGCCGCGATCGACGATCTCGATCGCGCCGATGAGATGCGGGCGGAACAACTCTGGCCGCCGGCAGTCATGGGCGAGCGTCGCCAGAGCCGCCAGCGTGTCGAAATTGCCGAGCACAGCGCCGTAGTCGGTCTCCAACCCCCAGAAGGCGGCGATCACCGGACCGGGAACGCCCGTCTCTGCCTCCACCTGGGCAAGGACGCTGGCGTATTTTTGAAGGTTCGCCTTGCCCTGGGTCAGCCGGTGACCATTGACCATGCGAGTGGCGAATTGCTGCCAATCCTGGGCGAAGACGCCCTGCGCCCGGTCGGCGGCGAGCACCTTCTGGTCGATTCGCATGCCGGCGAGCGCCGTATCGACGGCAGCCGGAGACAGGCCCTTTGCAAGTGCTTCGGCCCGGACCCCGTCGAGGAACTGCGAAAAGTCGCCGCCGCACTGCTGCGCCGCCGCGAGGCTGGTGCCCGAGAGGAGCAAGGTCAGGGTCAGGGCAAGACGGCGGGCTCGAAGCATCGCGGGGATCCTTTTCTCTAAAGACGGCGAGGGCGCACGCCGAGTAGCCATTCAAGATGGCGGATTGAAGAAATTCAGCGCGAGAGATTCGCTTCCAGCCACTTTTTCCAGTCCTCGCGGGTTCCGGCGAACGCGTTGCGGTCGACCTCGCCCTTTATGCCCGGCACGGTGCCCTTCTCGGTGTATTGCCAAAACCGGAATCGGCGGTTCTCATAGACGTTGTCGGGATGATCCCGCACTGCTCGCACCCAGACCTCATGGCGCGGGAAGGCGCCGACCAGCCGGTCGCGATGCACGTCGATCGGGATGTAGAGCAGCGGGCGCTGGCCATAATGGCGTTCGAGGGCATCGGCCATTGCCGTTACCTCGCGGACCAGATCCTCGCGGGGCGGGCGCTTGGTGCAGGTCGGCGAGAAGGGCGTCCATTCGATGTCGATCACCGGCGGCAGCGCCAGGCGATCTTTTGGGACGGCGTTGATGAAGGCCCGTGCCTGCTCGATGCCCGGCCGGCAATGATACCAGAAATGATAAGCGCCGCGCGGTATGCCGACCGCCCGGGTTTTCCGCCAGTTTTCCGCAAACCGTTCGTCGACCCGGTCGCCGCCCTCGGTCGCCTTCAGCCAGGCAAAGGCGACACCGCTGTCGCGGGCCGCGTCCCAGTCGATCGCGCCTTGATATTTCGAGATGTCGATGCCGTGGACCGGGTATTGATAGGCCGACTCAGCGGCCATGCCAGTGAGGCCGAGCTCCTTGACGTCGAGGGCGGTGGAGCGGCAGCCGCCGACCAGCAGCGCCGCCGCTATGCCGGCCAGGACAAGGGCCCGCCTGCCCAGACCGCGGCGCGCTCGGGTCGATGGGGCCGGGTGGGTTGGAAAAAAAGGCTTCATCGTCGGCTCGGATCGGTTCGAGGGGGCCATCATGATGGCGGGTTGGGGCAAATCGCAAGTGGCGCCGGCGTAGGCGTTCGCGAGTCTGGCAATGGACGCGGACGGCTGCCAGGCCGATCGGGGCGCACCGACGCAATCCAGGACGAAATTCGCGCAATCTCACTCCGATCAGATCAAAGTGAGCTTGACCGAAGCTTGCCGGCATCATTTACAGGGTCACGAGCGATCCCGGCCTTGATGGCGGCAGGGTGCGGTGCGGCATTTGCCTCGCCGGGAGCGATCGCCGATAATTGCGAATCGACAAAGGGCGGCGAGCCTCCGCAATGCAGATATTATCCAACCTCAATACCCTGCTCCAGGCAATCCCGGCCGGTGGCCGAGCCAGTCTCGAGGCGATTCTGGAAAGCATCCGGGCGTTGTTCGGCGGCGACCGGGAGACCCGCCGTCGGGTCGCCTTCGGCGTCGCGGTGATCGCCCTGTCCGCCAAGATGGCGAAAGCCGACGGCATCGTCTCCCAGCAGGAAATCACCGCGTTCCGGCAG
The DNA here is from genome assembly GCF_036549495.1 of Aurantimonas sp. C2-5-R2. Lineage (NCBI taxonomy): Bacteria > Pseudomonadati > Pseudomonadota > Alphaproteobacteria > Hyphomicrobiales > Aurantimonadaceae > Aurantimonas > Aurantimonas sp. C2-5-R2. The sequence continues at coordinate 30,646 of NZ_JAZHLJ010000026.1, read as the reverse complement.
ATTCTGGAGATTCCGCCCGAGGAAATGCGCAATGTCTTTCGCCTCTATGACATTGCAAAGGAGGACATTGCCGGCTTCGAGATCTATGCCGCGCGTCTGCGGGCGTTGTGCCGTGACGAGGACGGGGATTGCCAGTTGCTGGCGGATGTCCTCGACGGCCTGTTCCATATCGCCAAGGCGGATGGCTTGGTGCATGAGCGCGAACTGGCGTTCCTCGCCGAGATCGGCCGGATCTTCGGTCTGACTGAGCAGGAATTCGCCCGGATCAAGAACCGCCATATCCTGGGTGCCGAGAACCCCTATGCGGTGCTCGGGCTCGATCCGGACGCGCCCCCGGCGGAGACCCGCGCGCGTTATCTGTCGCTGGTGCGCGAGAACCATCCCGACCGGCTGTCCGCCCGCGGCGTACCGGACGAGTTCATGTTCATCGCAACGGAACGGATGAAGGCGATCAACGCCGCTTATCACTCCATCTCGGGAAAGACCGCGGCTTGAAACCCGACGCCGCGCGCATCGACGAGGTCCGGCCGTCGCCCAACCACACCGAACGCCGGTTGTCGGGTGGCCCGGACATGCTGATCCTCCACTATACCGGGATGGGCACGGGCGAGGGGGCGGTGCGTTGGCTGTGCGATCCGCAAAGCGGGGTGTCCTGCCACTATCTCGTGCATGAGGACGGCCGCGTCGTCCAGATGGTGCCCGAGGAGCAACGCGCATGGCACGCCGGCGAAGGCAGTTGGCGGGGACGCGGCGACGTCAATTCCCGCTCGATCGGCATCGAGATCGTCAATGTCGGTCATGGCAACGGCTACCCGGATTTTCCCGCCGCGCAGATCGCCTCCGTCATCGAATTATGCAGGGAATGTGTCGGCCGCTGGCCGATTCCGCCTGAATTCGTGCTGGCACACTCCGACATTGCGCCCGCACGGAAATCAGATCCCGGCGAAAAGTTCCCTTGGGATCAACTTTTTTTTGCGGGCATCGGACACTTCGTCGTGCCGGCTCCGTTGCGCGGTGGCCGATTCTTCGGCCGGGGTGATCGGGGCGGGCCAGTCAGCGCCTATCAGTCGCTGCTGGCCGCCTATGGTTACGCGGTGCCGATCGACGGCGTATTCGAGGATACGACCCATTTCGCGACGGTCGCCTTCCAGCGTCATTTTCGTCCCGAACGGGTCGACGGTGTCGCCGACGCTTCGACGATCGAGACCCTGCATCGGTTGCTGACGGCTTTGCCCCGCTCACCCTTCGACCGGGATGCTAGGGCACCGAGCGTCGCCTGATCCGGGACGCAATATTTCAATATGAAATGTTGCGTGACAGCAATGCCACATTCCCGATCATATTGCGCTGCACACCACGGCTCGCCGAAGCCGCGATGCATTTGTGGCGAGGGGTAAAAGCCGCCTGCACAAGGGGTTGGGCGGCCTTCGATCAATTTGGGGTATTCATGCTTAGACTGACTGCCGCGGCGCTCGCCGCGACGATTTTCCTCGGCCAAACCACTGCCATCTTCGCTCATCAGACCGAGTCCGAACACGCCGAGACCGCCGGGGTTCAGGTGGCCTCGCTGGAGCGCCTTTCCGAGCGCCCCTACGCCGCGATCATCGCCAAACATGCCAAGGCCAATGGCGTGCCGATCGCTCTGGCGCATGCCGTGGTGAGTGTCGAAAGCCGCTACCGCGCCAAGGTGACCGGCGCCGCCGGCGAGGTCGGGCTGATGCAGATCAAGCCGGCGACGGCGCGCGGCATGGGCTACAAGGGCAGCACGAAGGCGCTCTACAATCCCGATACCAACATCAAATGGGGCATGCGCTACCTGGCCGGCGCGGTGAAGCGCGGCGGCGGCACCACCTGCGGCACGATCCTCAAATACAATGCGGGCCATTACGCGAAGCGGATGAACCCGGTGTCCAAGCGCTATTGCTCGAAGGTCAAGGTGGAGATGGCGCGGGCGTAAGCCGCGGCTTCCTCATCGCTTCGAAATGGAAAACATCCGGCGTGGGGGCGCCGGGTGTTTTGCGTTTGAGGGGCGCTTGAAAATTGAACAGGGTGGCGTCGTCGCCAGCATTCCGGCAACGCCTTCTGTCTTTCCCATTGACTTCCGTTCCTCGCGCGGACACCTACGGCGTGCCAGTCGGCTGGGCGACCGCTCCCGTCATACGTCGAAAGACGGCGGGGGAGGAAAGTCCGGGCTCCACGGAGAAACGGTGCCGGATAACGTCCGGCGGGGGCGACCCCAGGGAAAGTGCCACAGAAAACAGACCGCCCCGCCTATAGTGCGGCTCGACCGGCGCAAGAGCCTCGGCAGCGGAGCCGCAGTATTGGCGGGGTAAGGGTGAAACGGTGGGGTAAGAGCCCACCGCGCTTCCGGCAACGGCAGCGGCACGGTAAACCCCACCGGGAGCAAGACCGAATAGGGACGACGCGGTGGTTCGCCTTCGGGTGACATCGCCAGCCCTTCTCCGGGCCGGTCGTCCGGGTGGGTTGCTTGAGGCGGTTCGCAAGGACCGTCCCAGAGGAATGGTCGCCAGGCGGCTTTGCCGCCTACAGAACCCGGCTTACAGGCCGACTGGCTCTTTCTTTTCTACGTTTCTGGCGAATTCAGCGCCGCTTCCGGCAGTCGCGATCGAACTGCTCCGGTTGAATTTTGGGACGCGCCCACACCGCGCGTGCATTTGTCTGCAATCCTTTGTTTTCGCTGCCTTCGTGAGACCCTGGCCCCCACCCCGGAGGCCCGTCACACGACTGCGGTGATGCTGTGGGGGCAATGCCTGAAGTTCCAAAAATATCAATATTAATAGGACGTTAAGAGTGATTGTCTAAAAATTTGGCATGTCTTTCAACAGGCGCTGTGTCGGTCTATCCCATTGACGCCCAAGAGTGCCCATGCTATCCGGTAATCCATCATTAGGGGCTCGGTCAGTGCCCCATTTCGAACATCGCAGGCCGGGCCGCGGACGAGCCGAGGCTCGCGACGAGTGCTGTATGGCACCCTTCGCCGTGGCGGAGCTGTGTCGGTGGGCGGCGGACGAGCGGGGGTTTTGATGGAATGCGAACCGGTCGCTTCAAAGCATTCGCGAACTGATGGACCGGTTTCTCTCCAACTGGGTGAACAACGTCGACGCCAAAGGGCGCGTGTCGGTGCCGGCCGCGTTTCGGCAGGTGATCGCGACGCGCGGCATTCGCGAGCTGTTTGCCATGCGCAGTCTCGGTCAGCCGGTGATGGATGTCGGCGGTCCCGATCTCTTGGAGCGTTTCGAGCGGCAGATGGATGCGACCAGCCCGTTCAGCGAAACGTTTCAGGATTTGTCGGTCTTCGCTTTCGGCGACGGGATGTATCTGAAATTCGACAGCGAGGGGCGGATCACCATGACCGACTTCGTTCGTTCGCATACGGGGATCACCGATCAGGTGGCCTTCGTGGGTGCCCGCGATTTCTTCCAGCTTTGGGAGCCGTCGCGGTTCGAGGCGTACCGGGCCGAAGCGAGGGCGCGTCTTTTGGCGGCGCGTGGTTCGGTCGGCACGTCAGCGGGATCACCGGAATGATGGCGGGCAACGGCGGGGGCGAGGATCCTGTCGTTGGCGGACCGGCTCGTCATGTTCCGGTGCTTCTCGACGAGGTTCTGGCGGCACTTGCCCCGCAGCCGGGCGAGACGATCGTCGACGGCACCTTCGGCGCGGGCGGCTATACGCGCGCCATTCTGGATCGCGGCGCCAGTGTCGTGGCCATCGACCGGGACCCTTCGGCGGTGGCGACCGGACGCAGGCTCGCCGAAGGTTACAGCGGCCGGATGACGATGGTCGAGGGCCGCTTCGGCGACCTCGAGACGATCGTTGAAAATCATAGCGGCGCGGTCGATGGCATCGTGCTCGACGTCGGCGTTTCGTCGATGCAGATCGACGCAGCCGAGCGCGGCTTTTCCTTCCAGAAGGACGGTCCCCTCGATATGCGCATGGGCGCGTCCGGGCCGACCGCCGCCGACGTCGTCAACCGGCTGAAGCTGGGCGATCTGGCGCGCGTTCTCGGATTCCTGGGCGAAGAGAAGCAGGCGGGGCGCGTTGCGCGGGCGATCGAGGCGCGCAGGGCGGAAAAGCCGTTCACCCGGACCCTCGATCTTGCCGCGGTCATCGGTCGGGTAGTGGGGCGCTCGCCCAAGGACCGGATCGATCCCGCAACCCGCAGTTTTCAAGGGCTACGTATCTTCGTCAATGACGAACTGGGCGAGCTCGCTCGCGCATTGGTCGCGGCCGAGCGGGTGCTGAAGCCCGGCGGTCGTCTCGTTGTCGTGACCTTCCATTCGCTCGAGGATCGCATCGTCAAGCGCTTCCTGCGCGACCGCTCGTCGCCGCCGTCGGGATCGCGACACCTGCCGGACATCGCTCCCGCCACGCAGACTTTCGAGGCCCGCAACAAGGCGCTGGCCGCCTCCGATGCGGAAGCGGCGCGCAACCCGCGCGCCCGTTCGGCCAAGCTGCGCCACGGCGTGCGGACTGCCGAGGCGCCGCGCGGCGAAAACGACGCGCTCGCTTTCGCCGCCCTGCCATCGCTCGCCGACCTTCCTCAGACCGGAGACTGACAGCCATGTTGAAGACCCTCGACATCGTTCTCATCGCGGTCATGATTTCCGCCGCGGCCTGGACCTACAAGATCAAGCACGAGGCTGAACTGCTCGAGGCGGAGGTCGCCAAGGTCGAGCGCCGGATCGCGCTGGAGCGTGAGACCATCGCCCTGCTCGAGGCCGACTGGAGCCTGCTCGATCAGCCGAGCCGGCTCCAGCGCCTGGTCGACGCCTTCGCGTCGGATCTCAAGCTGCAGCCGATGCGGCCGGATCAGATCGTCGAGCCCGATCAATTGCCTGCCCGGCCGGTGAACTTCCTTCCCGATCAGACCAACACGCTCGGCGGCTATGCCGACAACTCGGAAACGGTGGTCCGGTGATGCGCATCGCAAATCCCTTCAAACGGGCCATACCGACGGCACCGGTGCCGGCGGCTTCCGAGCTCGATGTCTTCGCTCGTCAGGGCCGCCGCCGCGTCGCCCCGACAAATCGCAGCCGCTTCACCATCGCCATTGGCCTCTTCGTGGCCGTTTATGGCGTCATCGGCGGCCGTCTCGTCATGTGGGGTGTCGCGCCGGCCGAAACGGCTTCGTCCAGAGGCGCAAGCGACCTGATCATGGCCGCCCGGCCGGATCTCGTCGACCGCAACGGCGAAGTGCTCGCCACCGACATCAAGACCGCATCGCTGTTCGCCGAGCCCCGGCGCATCATCGATCCGGACGAGGCGAGCGAACTGTTGCTCTCGGTCCTGCCCGATCTCGATCCCAAATGGCTTTATCGCCGGTTGGCCAGCGAGGCCGGCTTCATCTGGCTACGGCGCGAGCTGACGCCGGGCCAGCAGCAAGCGATCCTCGACCTCGGCATTCCCGGCATCGGATTTCGCACCGAAAAACGCCGCTTCTATCCCGGCGGCAGCACGGCGGGCTTCATCGTCGGGACTGTCAATGTCGACAATCAGGGCATTGCCGGGATGGAGAAATACGTCGACGACGCGGGCTACCGCGCGTTGCAGAACACCGGCCTGGCCGTCGACACCGATTTGCAGCCGATGCGGCTGTCGATCGATCTGCGCGTCCAGCACATCGTGCGCGACGAGGTCGCGGCGGCCATGAAGCGCTACCGGGCGATCGCGGCCGGCGGCGTCGTTCTGGATGTCGAGACGGGCGAAGTCATCGCCATGACCTCGCTGCCCGACTACGACCCCAACGAGCCGAAGCAGGCGCTCGAAAAGGATCGCATGAACCGCATGTCGGCGGGCCTTTACGAAATGGGGTCGACCTTCAAAACCTTCACCACCGCGATGGCGCTCGACTCCGGCAAGGTGAAGATCACCGATTCCTTCGACGCGACGAAACCGATCCGTATCGGCGGCTTTACCATCACTGACTTCCACGGCAAGCGCCGCGTGCTGAGCGTTCCGGAAGTCTTCATCTATTCATCCAATATCGGCACGGCCAAGGAGGCCGAGGTCGTCGGCGTCGCGGCTCACCAGGAGTTCCTGACCCGGCTGGGCCTGCTCAGCAAGATGCGGACCGAACTCCCGGAAGTGGCGTCTCCGACCCAACCCAAGGAATGGAAGCAGATCAACTCGATCACGATTTCCTTCGGTCACGGCGTCTCGACGACGCCGCTCCAGACAGCGGTGGCCGCGGCCGCGCTGATGAACGGCGGCAAACTGATCCCGCCGACCTTCCTGCCCCGCACCCGCGAAGAGGCGGAGGCCGTTGCAACACGGGTGGTTTCCGAAAAAACCAGCGACCAGATGCGCTATCTCTTCCGCCTCAACGTCGCCGACCAACGCGGTTCCGGCAACCGAGCCGACGTGCCCGGCTACAAGGTCGGCGGCAAGACCGGCACGGCCAACAAGGTGGTCAACGGCCGCTACTCCGACACCAAGAAATTCAACGCCTTCCTGTCGGCCTTTCCGATCGACAAGCCACGCTACGTCGTTCTCGTCGTCGTCGACGAGCCGAAGGCGGAGGAAGGTCAAGTTTACGCCACGGCCGGCATGAACGCGGCGCCGACGGTCGCCAACATCATTCGCCGTTCGGCGACGCTGTTGAAGGTCCGTCCGGATTTCGGCGAGGACGGAAAGTCGCTGCTCGTCTCCTATTAGCAACTGTGAACGTCCAAACCGACCTTCACCAAGCGGCCCGCAAGTTATAGAAGTCCGACGAGTCGGCGAGGGATGCGCCGGCCATTCGGTACAGCGCGGATATTGGTGAATGAAGCTATCCCAACTCGCAGACGGCCTGGCCATGACCGGCGGTGCAGACGATCCGGAGATCGCCGGACTGTCGGCTGATTCCCGCAGCGTCGGCGACGGATTTCTGTTCGCGGCTTTGTCGGGAACCCGGGCCGATGGCGCGCGATTCGTCGCCGCGGCAGAGTCCAGCGGCGCGGTCGCCATTCTCGCGGCGAACGACGCGGCGATCGAATCACGCCTGCCTATCCTGCGTGCTGACGATCCGCGTCACGCCATCGCCGTCATGGCCGCCAGGTACTATGGCGCGCAGCCCGAGCAGGTCGTCGCCGTCACCGGCACGGCCGGCAAGACCTCGATCACCACCTTCGTCCGCCAGATCTGGGCCAGCCAGGGGATCGCCGCCGCTTCGATCGGCACGACCGGCGTCGTTTCGCCGAGCCGCGACGAATACGGCACGCTGACGACGCCCGATCCGGTCGCGCTTGCGAAGCTGATGGCCGACCTGGCGGCCGAAGGCGTTACCCACGCGGCGATGGAAGCGTCGAGCCACGGCCTCGATCAGCGCCGACTCGACGGTGTCCGGCTCGCGGCGGCGGGGTTCAGCAATCTCGGCCATGACCATCTGGACTATCACCCCGACGCCGAGTCCTACTTCGGCGCCAAGATGCGGCTGTTTACGACCCTCCTGCCGAAGGGGGCTCCGGCAGTGATCTTCGCCGACGACCGCTGGTCAGGCCGGGCGATCGAGGTCGCAACAGGTGTCGGCGCGAACGTGTTGACCGTCGGGCGAAACGGCGGCTTTCTCACATTGAAAAGGCTCGAGCACCAGCGGCATTGCCAGGTCGCGGAAATCGAGGCCCAGGGTCGTATCCATCGCATCGTCCTGCCGCTGGCGGGCGAGTTCCAGATGTCCAACGCCCTGGTGGCCGCCGGGCTCGCAATCGCCACCGGCGTTGCGACAGGTGCCGCGCTGGCCGCGTTGGAGACCTTGAAAGGCGCGTCCGGCCGGCTGGATCTGGCCGGCACGACGGCTGAGGGGGCTCCGGTCTTCGTCGATTACGCGCACAAGCCGGATGCGCTCGAGAACGTGCTGGCGTCGGTGCGCCCTTTCACCACCGGCCGTGTCGTCGCGGTCATCGGCTGTGGCGGCGACCGCGATCGGGCCAAGCGCCCGATGATGGGCGAAATCGCCGCGAGACTGGCCGATGTGGTCATCGTCACCGACGACAATCCGCGCTCGGAAGACGCGGCGGCGATCCGGGCAGCGATCATGGCGGCGGCCCCTGGCGCGACCGAAATCGCCGATCGCCGCGCGGCCATTCGCGAGGCGGTCCGGCAGGCGCATTCCGGCGACACGGTCGTGGTCGCCGGCAAGGGGCACGAGATTGGCCAGACCGTCGGCGACGTTACCCACCATTTCAGCGACCATGAAGAGGTTCGCGCGGCGATCTCGGAGGCGGGCCGATGAGCGAAGCGCTTTGGGAGACATCCGCCTTGATCGCGGCGATGAACGCGCGACCGGTCGGCGACCTGCCAGCCTCGATCTCTGGCATTTCCATCGATACCCGCACGCTCGGTGAGGGCGAGGCCTTCTTCGCCATCCAGGGCGAGCGGTTCGACGGCCATGACTTTCTGACGGCAGCGACGAAAGCCGGCGCTGCTCTGCACGTGGTGGCCGAGCACAAATTGCCGGCGCTCGGCAGCGTTCAGTCACCGTTGCTGGTCGTCGACGACGTGTTGCATGCCCTGTCGCGCCTGGGCGAAGCCGCCCGCGCCCGTTCGAGCGCGAAGATCATCGCGGTGACCGGCAGCGTCGGCAAGACGACCACCAAGGATGCACTGCGCCACAGCCTTTCGGCGGTCGGCCGCGTCCATGCGAGCGCGGCTTCGTTCAACAATCACTGGGGCGTGCCGCTGAGCCTGGCCCGGATGCCGGCCGACAGTCGCTTCGCGATCTTCGAGATCGGCATGAACCATGCGGGCGAAATCCGGCCGCTGGTCAAACTAGTGCGGCCGCATCTGGCGATCATCACGCTGATCGCCCCCGCTCATCTCGGCCACTTCCGCGACCTCGAGGAGATCGCCGAGGCGAAGGCCGAGATCTTCGAAGGGCTCGTCACGGGCGGCACCGCGATCCTCAATGCCGATGATCCCCATTGTGGACCGCTGGCGACCATGGCCCGCAAGGCGGGCGTCACCGCGATCGCGACCTTCGGCGAGGCGAGCGGCGCCGATTTCGCGTTGGCCCGCTTCGAAACGACGGCTGAGGGCGCGGCGATCGAGGCGGTCATCGGTGGCGAACCGGTCCGGCTGCATCTGACCTCCAGCGGCCGGCACATGGCACAGAATATCCTTGCCGTGCTCGGCGCGGCCAAGCTTGCCGGTGCGGATGTCCAGACGGTGGCGGCGGCGCTGTCGAGCTGGCACGCGGTCAAGGGACGCGGCGCGCGCTCGCAGCTGCCGATGCCGGGCGGCGGTTCGATCGAACTCATCGACGACAGCTACAACGCCAACCCGGCCTCGATGCGAGCCGCGCTCGACGTCTTGAAGGCTGCGGCGGTCGGGGAGGGTGGTCGCCGCATCGCTGTTCTTGGCGACATGCTGGAACTGGGCGAGCACGCGCCGGCGCAGCACGCCGATCTCGCCGCGCCGATCGCCGAGGCGGGCGTTGATCGGGCCTTTCTCGCCGGGGATGAGATGAAGGCGCTCGACGACGTGCTGGAAGGTCGGGTCGACCGCGAATGGCATGACAGCGTCGACGAACTCCTTAAGAGCCTGTTGACGATGATCCGCGCTGGCGACGTCGTTATGGTAAAGGCCTCGAAAAGCATCGGCTTCACCGCCTTGGTGGATAGGATGCTGACGACCTATCCGCCGCAGACATCCACCGGCGCGGCGCCGGTCCCTGACAAGATCGACCCGGCTGGAGCTGCCCGATGATCGCTTATCTCGGCCAGTTCGGCGCCGACTTTCCACTCTTCAATGTCTTTCGCTACATCACATTCCGAACCGGTGCGTCGATGATCACCGGCTTCATCGTTGTGTTTCTGTTCGGCCCGGCGATCATCGCCAATTTGCGCATTCGGCAGGGCAAAGGCCAGCCGATCCGCGCCGACGGCCCGCAGACCCATTTCAAGAAGGCCGGCACGCCAACTATGGGCGGGCTGATGATTCTTTCGGGTTTTCTTGTCTCAGCGATGCTGTGGGCGGATCTGAGCAACCTCTACGTCTGGACGGTGCTGCTGGTCACGGTCGGCTTCGGGGCGATCGGGTTTTACGACGACTATCTGAAAGTGACGAGGCAGAACGACAAGGGTTTTTCCGGCAAGTCTCGCCTGGCTCTGGAATTCTTGATCGCGATCGCGGCGTCGGTCCTGATCGTCTATGCTGGAACCGGCAGTTTCGCCACGTCGCTGGCTTTCCCCTTCGTGAAATCCTTTCTCCTGGATCTCGGCTGGTTCTATGTCGGCTTCGCGGCTTTCGTCGTGGTCGGATCCGCCAACGCGGTGAACTTGACCGACGGGCTGGACGGGTTGGCGATCGTGCCGATCATGATCGCGGCCGCCGCCTTCGGCCTCATCGCCTATATCGCCGGCAATGTGAACTTCTCCAATTATCTGCAGATCCACTATGTCGTCGGCACCGGCGAACTGGCGCCGCTCTGCGGCGCGGTCATCGGCGCCGGACTTGGCTTCCTGTGGTTCAACGCGCCGCCGGCGGCGATCTTCATGGGCGACACCGGCTCGCTCGCCCTCGGCGGGATGACCGGCACGATCGCCGTCGCGACCAAGCATGAACTGGTGCTGGCGATCATCGGCGGCCTGTTCGTCATCGAGGCGCTGTCGGTGATCATCCAGGTCGCCTCGTTCAAGCTGACCGGCAAGCGGGTCTTCCTGATGGCGCCGATCCACCATCATTTCGAAAAGCTCGGTTGGACCGAAAGCCAGGTCGTCGTGCGCTTCTGGATCATCGCGTTCATGTTGGCCTTCGTCGGCCTGTCGACCCTGAAACTGCGGTGAGACGATGATCCCGGCGCGTTCCTTTTCCGGACAATCGGTCGCCCTGTTCGGGCTCGGCAGCTCCGGCCGCGCGACGGCACGCGCGTTGGTCGAGGGTGGCGCAAACGTTGTCGCCTTCGACGACAATCCGGCGAGTGTCGAAGCCGCGCGCGCCGAGGCAATCCCGACGGGCGATCTGCGCGACGCCGATTGGTCGCGTTTTAGCGCCTTTGTCCTATCGCCCGGTGTGCCGCTCACTCATCCCAAGCCCCACTGGACCGTGGAACTTGCCCGCGCCGCCGGCGTCGAGGTGATCGGCGACATCGAGTTGTTCAGTCGCGAGCGCCGCGCGATCGCGCCGACATCGCCTTTCATCGCGATCACCGGCACCAACGGCAAGTCGACGACCACCGCATTGATTGCCCATTGCCTGCGCTGGAGCGGGCGGGACACGCAGTTCGGCGGCAATATCGGCGTCGCCGTAATGACGCTCGAACCGCCGGCGCCCGAGCGCCACTACGTCGTCGAGTGTTCGTCTTATCAGATCGACCTGGCGCCGACGCTGGAGCCCTCGGTGGGCATCCTGCTCAACCTGACGCCTGACCATCTCGACCGGCATGGATCGATGGGCAATTACGCCGCGATCAAGGCCCGCCTCGTCGCCGGTTCCGGTCTGGCCGTCGTTGGCGTCGATGACGCGCCGTGTCGGCAGATCGCCGACGAACTGGAATCCGATGGCAGGACCGTCGTGCGGATTTCGCAAGGGGAATTGCAAGGCCCCGGGGTCGACTTCGACGGTCGGGTTCTCCGGCGCCGCGTGAGGGGAACTGAGGAGGCCTTCTTCGACCTTTCCGCGATCGGTTCCCTGCGCGGTCGCCATAATGCCCAAAACGCCGCCGCGGCGGTTGCCGCCCTGACCGCTGTTGGATTGTCGGGCGCGGAAATTCGCGCGGGTCTGGAAAGTTTCCCAGGGCTGGCGCACCGCATGGAGGAGGTCGGGCGTCGCGGCCGGGTTCTCTTCGTCAATGATTCCAAGGCCACCAATGCCGAAGCGGTCGCGCCGGCGCTCGCGGCCTTCCCGCGCATCCACTGGATCGCCGGGGGACTGGCGAAGGACGGCGGTATCGCGGCGCTGGCGCCGTTTTTTCCACGGATCGCCAAGGCCTATTTGATCGGCGAGGCGGCGCCTGCCTTTGCCGCGACTCTTGGTAAACGAATTCCTTACGAAATCTCCGGTACGCTTGCCATCGCGGTCGAACACGCGGCGGCCGACGCCGAGGCGAGCGAAGGTGCGTCCGGGCAGGAGAGCGTCATACTCCTGTCCCCGGCCTGCGCCAGTTTCGACCAGTTTCGCAATTTCGAAGTGCGGGGCGATGCGTTCCGCGAGGCGGTGGGCGCGCTCGCGGGCATCGAGATGGCGCACAAGGGGGAATCATGACGAGCCGGGTCAAACGAGGCGTGATCAGCGAGTGGTGGTGGGGCGTCGATCGCTGGTTCTTGGCGGCCTTCCTGATACTTCTGGTCGGCGGCCTGGTGTTTTCCTTCGCCGCCAGCCCCCCGGTCGCCGAGCGCATCGGCGTCGAACCCTTCCACTTCGTCAAGCGCCATGCCGCCTTCCTCATCCCAACGGCTTTGGTCATGTTCGGTTGTTCGCTGCTAAGCTCGCGTGGTGTGCGCCGCGCCTCGTTGCTGATTTTGGCGGCGTCGCTCATGCTGATGGTGTTGGCGCTGTTCGTCGGCATGGAGATCAAGGGCTCGCGCCGCTGGATCGATTTCGGTCCGCTCAACATCCAGCCGTCGGAATTCATGAAGCCGGCCTTTGTAGTGATCTGCGCCTGGCTGTTCGCCGAGAAGCAACGCCGCCCCGAGATTCCGGGCAATCTGTTCGCGCTGATCCTGCTTCTCGTGGTCGTCGCGCTGCTCGTGGCGCAGCCCGACCTCGGCCAGACCATACTCGCGACGGCCGCCTGGGGCGGCTTGTTCTTCATGGCCGGCATGCCATGGTTGTGGATCGCGCTGCTCGGGGGCGTCGCCCTCGGTGGCTCTTTTCTCGCCTATGTCGCGTTTCCCCACGTTGCCAGCCGCATCGATCGGTTTATGACCGGCGAGGGCGACACCTTCCAGACCGACACCGCGCGCGAGGCGATCATGCGCGGCGGTTGGTTTGGCCAGGGTCCGGGCGAGGGCACGGTCAAACGCATGCTTCCCGATAGCCACACCGATTTCGCGTTTGCGGTTCTTGCCGAGGAATTCGGCATTATCGCCTGCATGCTGGTGGCCTCGATATTCGCCTTTATCGTGATCCGAGGCCTATCCTCGGCGCTCGCCCAGCGCGATATCTTCGACCGGTTGGCGATTTCCGGTCTGGTGCTGCTCATTGGCTTGCAGTCGATCATCAACATGGCGGTGAATCTGCAATTGATGCCGGCGAAGGGCATGACGCTGCCCTTCATTTCCTATGGTGGCTCGTCGATGCTGGCGATCGCCATATCGGCGGGGTTCATCCTTGCGCTGACGCGGCGACGGCCGGAGAACCGCTCGCATACCGACCGGCTGATGGAGCGGACCTTCCAGTTGCACGCCGCGTGAGGCAAGGGGCGGGGACCGGCTCTAGCGCTTGAGCGCCCGTTTTCGAGCGCTTGAGCGCCCGTTTTCGCTGATACTGTGAGTCGGATGGCTCTCCGCTTTTATCAATCCTGGGCGGAACGGCTGGCGCGCTTTCGCATTGTGTGAGCGAGTTGGTCGCGTTCTCTGCGGTTTTAGCCACACGAAGCAATGGCAACGAGGCCAACTCCGACCCGAAGAGGCGACCTTTTTCCGCAATGACAACGATCCTTCTCTCCGCTGGCGGCACCGGCGGCCATCTCTTTCCGGCCGAAGCCCTGGCACATGAGCTCGTTGCGCGCGGCTTCGAGGTTCATCTCGTCACCGACGACCGTGCCGGCCGTTTCGCCGAGCGTTTTCCGGTCAAGGCCGTGCATCGGGTGCGCTCGGCAACCTTCGCGTCGAAAAACCCGCTCAAGGTCGCATCCGCCCTGTGGACGCTGTGGCGGGGCTTCCGCGAAGCCGGCGATCTGGTGCGTCGTCTGCGACCGGCGGTCGTCGTCGGATTCGGCGGTTATCCGACGGTGCCGCCGCTGATGGCAGCGCTCCGCGCTGGCCGGCCGACGCTGATCCATGAGCAGAACGCGGTGATGGGACGCGCGAACCGCTTCCTCGGCTCCCGTGTCGATCGCATCGCCGCCGGGATTCCGCAGGACAAGGCCGATCCGGCGGTTGCTAGCAAGATGACCGTGACTGGAAACCCGGTGCGTCCGCCGATCCTGGAGGCGGCGAAGATCCCATACCGGCCGGCCGAGCCGGATGAGCGGTTCAATCTGGTGGTTTTCGGGGGAAGCCAGGGCGCGCAGTTCTTTTCCGAGCGCATTCCCGCAGCCATCGATCGCCTGCCCGAGGAACTGCGAAAGCGCCTCGTCGTCACCCAGCAGGCGCGCAGCGACGACGAGGCGAGCGTCAGGCAATTCTATGAGGAGCGCGGCATTCCGGCGACGGTGGCGCCGTTCTTCACCGACATGGCCGAACGGCTGGGCGCCGCGCATCTGGTGATCAGCCGCTCGGGCGCCTCTACGGTGTCCGAATTGGCGGTGATCGGGCGACCAGCGATCCTGGTGCCTTATCCCTATGCCCTCGACCATGATCAGGCCGCGAATGCCGCCAAGCTCGAGGCCGAGGGCGGCGCGCTGGTCGTGCGGCAGGCGGAGCTTTCCGCCGACCGGCTGGCCGGCCTCATCGCGGAGATTGCCAGCGATCCGCAAAGGGCTTCAACCATGGCCGCGGCGGCGAAGGCGACGGGTATTCCCGATGCGGCGCGGTTGCTTGCCGACCTCGTTGCGGCTATGCCCCGGGCCGGCGATTGAACCGAAATTCTTTATAATACAGGGGGATGCGGCCATGAAAATGCCGCCGAACATCGGACCGGTCCACTTCATCGGGATTGGCGGTATCGGGATGAGCGGCATCGCCGAGGTGCTGCTCAATCTCGGCTACACCGTCCAGGGTTCCGACCAGAGTGAAAACGCCAACGTTCAGCGCCTGCGCGAGCTGGGAGTCCATGTCGCCGTCGGCCACGCCGCCGAAAATCTGGGTCTCGCCGAGGTGGTGGTCGTCTCGACCGCGATCAAGCGCTCGAATCCGGAGCTCGAAGCGGCCCGCGAGCGGCTGCTGCCGATCGTCCGGCGCGCCGAGATGCTGGCCGAACTGATGCGCTTCCGCCAGGCGATCGCCATCGGCGGCACCCATGGCAAGACCACCACGACCTCGATGGTGGCGACGCTGCTCGACGCCGGCGGTCTCGACCCGACCGTCGTCAACGGCGGTATCATCAACGCCTACGGCACCAATGCGCGAATGGGCGAGGGCGACTGGATGGTCGTCGAGGCGGACGAATCCGACGGCACTTTCCTGAAGCTGCCGGCCGATGTCGCCGTCGTCACCAACATCGATCCCGAGCATCTCGACCATTATGGCACCTTCGACGCCGTCCGAGCGGCGTTTCGGACATTCGTCGAGAACGTGCCGTTCTACGGTTTTGCGGTGATGTGCATCGATCACCCAGTGGTGCAGACGCTGATCTCCGAGATCGAGGATCGCCGGGTCATCACCTATGGCGAGAGCCCCCAGGCGGACGTGCGGTTCGAGAACCTGCAGGTCGAAGGCCCGAAATCCCGCTTCGACATTACCATTCGCGATCGGGTGACCGGGGCCGCCGAGCAGATCGAGAACCTCGTCCTGCCGATGCCGGGCCGCCATAACGTTTCCAACGCGACGGCCGCGATCGCAGTGGCGCATCGGCTGAACATCCCGGCGGACGCGATCCGCAAGGGACTTGATGGCTTCAGCGGCGTCAAGCGCCGCTTCACCCATACGGGCAATGTCGGCGGCGTCGACATCTACGACGACTACGGCCACCACCCGGTCGAGATTCGCGCTGTTCTGGCAGCGGCGCGAGCCTCGGCGAAGGGGCGGGTCATCGCCGTCGTGCAGCCGCATCGTTATTCTCGGCTGCAGGCGCTGTTCCCTGATTTCGCGGCCTGCTTCAACGACGCCGACACGGTGATCATTGCGCCGGTCTACGCCGCAGGCGAGGAACCGATCGGTTTTGTCAGCTCGGAAATCCTGGTCGAACGTCTCAAGCTTGGCGGACACCGCGACGCCCGCCTGATTGGTGGGCCAGAGGACCTTGCGCCGTTGATCCATGGGATAGCCAAGTCGGACGACATGGTCGTTTGCCTTGGCGCCGGCTCGATCACCCAGTGGGCCTATGCGCTGCCGAAGGAGC
This sequence comes from Aurantimonas sp. C2-5-R2, assembly GCF_036549495.1. Classification (NCBI taxonomy): domain Bacteria; kingdom Pseudomonadati; phylum Pseudomonadota; class Alphaproteobacteria; order Hyphomicrobiales; family Aurantimonadaceae; genus Aurantimonas; species Aurantimonas sp. C2-5-R2. Next base: position 14,545 of record NZ_JAZHLJ010000026.1, on the reverse strand, counting down.
TGGCCGCACTCAACGGAGGCGGCAGTTGATGGATGGCGAGACAATGCTGGCAGGGCTCGGCGATCGGCTCAGCGGTGTTCGCGGCAGACTGACGCCAGGCGCGGGCATGGACAAGATCACCTGGTTTCGGGCCGGCGGCCCGGCAGAGCTGCTGTTTCAACCGGCGGACGAGGAGGATCTCGCCGCGTTTTTGGCGGCCTTGCCCGACGAGGTGCCCGTCCTTGTCGTCGGTATCGGTTCCAACTTGTTGGTGCGCGACGGCGGCGTGCCCGGCGTCGTCATCCGCCTGTCCGCCAAAGGCTTCGGCACGGCCGAGGCAATCGGCGATACGGCGATCCGCGCTGGCGCCGCGACGCCCAACAAACGGCTTGCCGCGACGGCGCGGGAAGCCGGCATCGGCGGGTTTCATTTCTATCATGGCATTCCCGGCGCGGTCGGCGGGGCGCTTCGCATGAACGCCGGTGCCAACGGCGTCGAGACCTGCGAGCGCGTCCGAGAAGTCCGCGCGCTCGACCGCAATGGCAATGTCCATGTCCTGGCGAATGCCGAGATGGGTTATGCCTATCGGCATTCCGACGCGGCGCCAGAGCTGATCTTCACCTCGGCGATCTTCGACGGATATGCGGCGGACAAGGACGACATCCGCGCGAAGATGGACGAGGTCCAGGAGCACCGCGAAACGGTCCAGCCGATCCGCGAGAAGACCGGCGGTTCTACCTTCAAGAACCCGCCGGGAACCTCCGCCTGGAAGGAAGTCGACAAGGCCGGTTGCCGCGGTCTCGTTATCGGCGGGGCGCAGATGTCGGAACTGCACTGCAACTTCATGATCAATACCGGCACGGCCACCGGCTACGATCTGGAATGCCTCGGCGAGACCGTGCGTGCGCGGGTGCTCGAGACCTCCGGCATCCGGCTCGACTGGGAGATCAAGCGGCTCGGCCGCTTTGCCGAAGGGCATGTTGTGGAGCCGTTTCTCGGACGGGGATGAGGCGTACGGGCCTGTCGGCAGTTGCTTTCAGAAACCATCTCCTTACGAAAATCTTGCTTTCGCCACAGTCGGTTAACTGCCGCTTAACCATCCGCCTGCGATGAATGGCCTCTAGCCTCGTTTGAGGAACGGATTGGGCGATTCATGGCCAAGCATGTGGCGGTATTGATGGGTGGATTTTCGTCGGAGCGGCCGGTCAGCCTCGCTTCCGGCAACGCCTGCGCCGACGCGCTTCAGGCTGCCGGCTATGCGGTGACGCGCGTTGACGTCGACCGCGATGTCGCCGACGCGCTGGTCAAGCTGAAGCCCGATGTCGCCTTCAATGCCCTGCACGGCCCCTATGGCGAGGACGGCACGATCCAGGGCATTCTCGAATATCTGGCGGTTCCTTATACCCATTCCGGCGTGCTCGCCTCGGCGCTCGCCATGCACAAGGAACTGGCAAAGACCGTCGCCAAGGCGGCGGGCGTGCCGGTGGCCGAAGCCAAGGTGTGCCATCGCCTCGACGCCGCCAGCAAACACGTCTTGTCGCCGCCCTACGTAGTCAAGCCGGTGGCCGAGGGCTCCAGCTTCGGCGTGCTGATCGTGCGCGAAGACCAGGCTCATCCGCCGCAGGAACTCACCAGTGACGAATGGCCTTATGGCGACATCGTCATGGTCGAACGCTTCGTCGCCGGAAGGGAACTGACCTGCGCGGTGATGGGCGATGTGGCGCTCGAAGTCTGCGAGATCACCACCGAGGGCCACGCCTTCTACGATTACGATTCCAAATATGCCCCCGGCGGCTCCAGCCACGTCGTGCCGGCCAAGATTCCGGCCAAGGTCGCGCGGCGCATTCAGGAATGGTCGCTCGCCGCTCACAAGGCGATCGGCTGCCGCGGCGTTTCGCGTTCTGATTTTCGCTACGACGACCGGTTCGGCGAGGGCGGTGAGGTGATCTGGCTGGAGGTGAACACCCAGCCCGGCATGACCGAGACCTCGTTGGTGCCCGATATCGCCGCGGCCTCCGGCCATGCCTTCCCCGAGCTTCTGACCTGGATGGTGGAGGACGCCTCATGCAATCGCTGAACGCCAACCGGCGCCAGGGCGACGTACGGACCGGTACGCCCAGCCAGCTGACCTTGCGTGTGCTGCGCGCCGGGCGCCGGGCCTCCAGCCTCGCTACCAGCGTCGCGAGACTGCCGATACCGCGTTTCGGGGCGCTCGCCGCCGTGGTGATCGGCTCGACCCTGGTCTACGGCATGTCGGTGGGCGGCCATACGGTGACCGTCATCGACAATATTGCTCAGCCGCTCGGCTTTCCGATCGAGGCGATCGACGTGACGGGCAATTCGGAAACTTCCGAGATCGACGTTCTGCAGGCGCTCTGGCAGACCGGGTCACAGAGCCTGTTCTCGCTCGACCCGGCCGCGGCTCGCCAGACACTGGAAGCGATGCCTTGGGTCGACCGCGCCTCGGTCGCCAAGATCTTTCCCGATCGGGTCAGGATCACCCTGTCCGAACATCGTCCCTACGCCGTTTGGCAAAAGGGGCGTGAGTTCGTCGTGGTCAACCGCGAGGGCAAGGAGATCGTCCCCTTTGAACCCGGCCGCTTCGCCAATCTGCCTATTGTCGTCGGGACCGGCGCGGCCACCCACGCCGCTGCGCTCCTCGACGAACTGGAAGTGTTGCCCGAGCTTCGCGCAAGGGTGAAGGCGTATATTCGGGTGGGAAATCGTCGGTGGGATTTGCGGCTCGAAAACAGCATCGCGATCGAGCTCCCCGAGGATGATCCGGTGGAGGCACTCGCCGAGGTGGCGCGGATGGATCGGGAGAACGGGCTTTTGTCGCGCGATATCGCCGCCGTCGACATGCGGCTCGCCGACCGGATCGTGATCAAGCTCACGCCCGACGCTCTGGTTCGGCGCAATGCCGCTCTGAAGGAGCGAGAGAAAATTTTCAAGCGTAGCCGGAAGGATGACCCGGTATGAGTGTGTTTCAACGTGGCCGGGACGAACTTCCGCGTATCAAGGCGCTGCCGAAGCGCCGTTCGCGGGTCATCTCGGTGCTCGATGTCGGTTCGGAAAAGGTGGCCTGCCTGATCGCTCGGCTGACGCCGCGCGTCGCCAGCGAAATGCTGCCCGGTCGGACCCATACGATCGAAGTGATCGGCGTCGGTCACCAGCGCTCGCACGGCATCAAGTCGGGCGTGGTCATCGATCTCGACGCGGCGGAACAGTCGGTCCGGCACGCGGTCGACGCGGCGGAGCGGATGGCTGGACTGACCATCGAATCGCTCATCGTCTCGGTCACGGCTGGCCGGCTCAAGAGCCTGCGCGGCGCCGCCGAGATCGACATCGTCGGCGAGGTTTCCCAGACCGACGTTTCGCAGGTCCTCGGTCTCGCCGCGAAGCTGCCGCTCGAGGAGCGCCGGGTGGCGTTGCATTCGCTCGCCTTCGATCTGTCGATCGACGGCGAGAGCGGTCTCGACAAGGTCGTCGGCATGAGCGGCAATCGGCTGGGCGCGGACATGCATGTGCTGACCGCGGAGGAAACGCCGTTGCGCAATCTCGAGGCGGTCATCAATCGCGCCCGACTGATGGTCGAGGCCTTTGTGGCGACGCCCTATGCCAGCGCGCTGTCGACATTGGTCGAGGACGAGGCGGCGATGGGGTCGGCCTGCATCGACATGGGGGGCGGTGCGACGACCATCGCGATCTTCCAGAATGGTCGCTTCGTCTATGCCGATCAGGTCGCACTCGGCGGCAATCACATCACCATGGATCTCGCCCGCGGCCTGTCGATCCGGCCAGCCGATGCGGAGCGGCTCAAGGTCATGCACGGCTGCACTCTGAGCGAGTTGATGCAGGACGACGACAGGGTGCCTGTCGTGCCGCTCGGGGAAGAGGGCGGACACGACTCCAAATCCACCGTCGCGCGTTCGCTGATCGCCAAGATCATCCGGCCGCGCGTCGAGGAAACCCTGGAGCTTGTCCGCGACCGTCTGGCCGCCTCAGGGCTCGGCCACGTCATCGGCAAGCGCGTGGTCTTGACCGGCGGCGCCAGCCAGCTTGCCGGCATGAGCGATACGGCGCGCAGCATCCTCCAGCGCAATGTCCGGCTCGGACGACCAGTCGGGGTTGCCGGGCTCAATCCATCCAACAAGGGGCCAGCCTTCGCGACCTCCGTCGGCCTGCTGATCTACCCGCAGGTCGCCCATCGCGAGAACACCGGCCAATCGTCGATCGCGGCTTTCGCGCTCGATCAGAACACCAGGACGGGACGTTTCGGATCCTGGCTCCGGCGGAGCCTTTGAGACAGCGCGGCCGGACTGCCGGCCGGCCGCGAAAACATACGGTGCGCGCCGCGCGCCGCAGCAACTGACAATGCGAACGGCCGCGCGGCGAAACGGCCCGAAACTGCGATAGAGGAACAGGTTATGAGCACGAACCCGAACAAGACCGACATCACCGAGCTGAAGCCCCGCATCACCGTTTTCGGCGTCGGCGGCGGCGGCTGCAATGCGGTCAACAACATGATCAATGCCGGCCTCGAAGGTGTCGAGTTCGTGATCGCCAACACCGACGCCCAGGCGCTGCGCTCGTCCAAGGCCGAGCGGATCATCCAGATGGGCGTCGCCGTCACCGAGGGTCTCGGTGCCGGTTCGCAGCCGGAAGTCGGCCGTGCCGCCGCCGAGGAATCGATCGACGAGGTCTGCGACCATCTCCTCGGCTCGCATATGTGCTTCGTCACCGCCGGCATGGGGGGCGGAACCGGCACCGGCGCCGCGCCGGTCGTTGCGCGCGCCGCACGGGAAAAGGGCATCCTCACGGTTGGCGTCGTTACCAAGCCGTTCCATTTCGAAGGCCAGCGCCGGCTGCGGATCGCCGACGAGGGCATCGAGGAACTGCAGAAGAACGTCGATACGCTGATCGTCATTCCGAACCAGAACCTGTTCCGGATCGCCAACGACAAGACCACCTTCGCCGACGCCTTCGGCATGGCTGATCAGGTGCTGTATTCGGGCGTCGCCTGCATCACCGACCTGATGGTCAAGGAAGGGCTGATCAATCTCGATTTCGCCGACGTGCGTTCGGTGATGCGCGAGATGGGCAAGGCGATGATGGGTACCGGCGAGGCCTCCGGCGAAGGCCGCGCGATGGCCGCCGCCGAAGCCGCGATCGCCAACCCGCTGCTCGACGAGACGTCGATGAAGGGCGCGCGGGGACTGTTGATCTCGATCACCGGTGGCCGCGATCTCACCCTGTTCGAGGTGGACGAGGCGGCGACCCGCATCCGTGAAGAGGTCGACCAGGACGCCAACATCATTCTTGGGGCCACTTTCGACGAAGCGCTGGAGGGGATCATCCGGGTCTCGGTGGTCGCGACCGGTATCGACAAGGTCGAGACGGTCCTCGCCGGGCGCGTCCCCGACCGCCACGCCGTGCCAGCCGCCGCCGCGCCGCGTGCCGTGCCGCAGGCTCAATCGGCGATGACCCATGTCGAAGTCGCGGAGCCGGCGCCCGTTCTCACGGCCGCAGTCGCAGCGGATGAGTTCGAGGAAGAGATCGAAGACGATTTCACCGACGCGCTCGAAGCCGAGATCGCCCAGGTCAGCTCGTTGGCTCCGACCGCCGCGCAATCGGCGCCGCGCATGCCCCGGGTGGAGGATTTTCCGCCGGTGGTCCGCGCCGAGATCGAAAGCCGCGCCGCCGAGCACCATGGTGAGGACCGCGGCCCGATGGGGTTGCTGCGCCGGCTGACGACGGGCTTGTCGCGCCGTGACGAAGAGGACGCCCATCCGGCTGAAATGCGACAGACCCCGGCCGAGAGCCCGCGTCGGGCCGTCGTCGAGCCAAATCCCTATGCGCCCCGGCGTGTGGCGGCCGAATCAGCAGCCCGACCAGCGTCCCAGCCACGTCCCATTGGTGATGACGATCAGCTTGAGATTCCTGCGTTTTTGCGCCGACAAGCCAACTGATCCCTCACTGTTACCAGTTTGACACAAGGCCCGCCGCGGAACCGGCGGGCCTTTGTTTCTTTAACCTTTTGAAAAATATACGATTTAAGTGGTTGTTAACTGCGTCGACGGTAACAACGGGTAAGAATCCGTGATTTGGCTGGCGAACGGCTCCGTTCTAGGTGTTGCAGCGTGTTTTAGACATCTCGACGGCGTGATTCTCCTGGGGAGGGGTGTCAATGGGCGTCGACGGGGCGTCTCCCGATGAGGGTGCCAATCTCCAGGAAGAGCGAATGGATATTCGTTTGATGGTTGGCGGGAAAGGTTGCCAATTGTGTTGATGTTTCAGCAGACGCTTGGTTCGCGGGTCGACTTTGATGGCGTAGGCGTCCACAGCGGTCTTCCTGTCCAGCTGAGCCTGCTCCCGGCCGAGGCCCATACCGGCATCGTCTTCCATCTGTTCGACAAATGCGACCTTCTGCACGAGATCAAGGCGATTTCGGCGAATGCCGCGCTGATGGATCTTTCCACCGTCGTCGGTGATCCGCGCGGCGCTCATGTCGCGACCATCGAGCATCTGATGGCGGCGCTCTATGCCATGGGCATCGACAATGTCGTCGTGCAGATCGATGCGCATGAGACGCCGATCATGGACGGATGCGCTGCCGCCTTCATCGCCGCGATTCGCGAGTCGGGCATCATCAGCCAGGCCGCCAGGCGGCGTTTCCTGCGCGTTTTGAAGCCCGTGACCGTCGAGATGAACGGCGCCCGCGCCGAATACCGTCCGCATAACGGCACGCGATTCGAGATCGAGATCGATTTCGATAGCCCCGTCATCGGACGCCAGACCTATTGCGCCGATCTCACGGCCGATCGCTTCGCCGCGGATCTGTCGCGGGCACGCACCTTCGGATTCATGAAGGATGTCGAGCGTCTCTGGGCCGCCGGCTATGCTCTGGGCTCCTCGCTCGATAATTCCGTGGTCATCGGCGACGACGGGCGGATCATCAATCCCGACGGGCTCCGCTATACGGACGAGTTCGTTCGCCATAAGGCACTGGACGCGGTCGGTGACCAGGCGCTTGCCGGCGCGCGCGTGCTCGGCTGCTACCGCTCCTATCGCGGCGGTCACAAGCTCAACGCGCTGGCGCTGCAGGCACTGCTCGCCGACCATCGCGCCTATGAGATCGTCGAGATGCCCTCACGCCTCGTCGACCCGGTTCGCCATGCGCCGCTCGTTGCGGTGGCCGCGCCTGCCTACGGTCCGCAGACCCTTTAATATAACGTCAAGTGACGGTTCGCCCGGGTGCCCGCGTCATAAAAAAGACGGGTTGGTTCGGCTTTCAACGTTGCTGGCGTCGAGGGCACGGCGTAAACAGGCCTTCGAACGGCAGGGGATCGGCACGAATGAGCAATCCGCACAGCATTGAGATCACGCGCCGCTGGCGGACGGGGTGGCTCGGCCTCGGTCTGGCGCTTGGAATCGCCGCCCTCGGCCTCGGCGGTTGTGCGTCCTCCGGCAACACCGATGTCGAGGCTTTGGCGCTTGCCGCGCAGACAGAGCCGCCAGACGTCCTCTACAATCAGGGCCTGGCCAATCTCGAGGGTGGTCGTCTGGGCGAGGCTGCGAAGAAATTCGAGGCCATCGATCGCCAGCATCCCTATTCGGAATGGGCCCGCAAGGCGCTGGTGATGAACGCATTCGCCAGCTACCGCAGCGGCGAGTACGAGGCCGCCATCAGCTCGGCCAAGCGCTATCTCTCGCTCTACCCTGGCAGCGAGGAAGCCGCCTACGCGCAATATATCATCGGCTTGGCCTATTATAAGCAGATCCCGGACGTTACCCGCGACCAGAAGGAAGCCGCCCGCGCGGCCGCTGCGATGCGCGAGGTGATGGAGAAATATCCCGACTCCGTCTATGCCGAGGATGCGGGCAACAAGGTCCGAATCGCCCGCGATCAGCTGGCCGGCAAGGAGATGCAGGTCGGGCGCTATTACTTGGAACGCCGCGAATACGTCGCCGCGATCAACCGCTTCAAGAACGTCGTCGATGTTTATCCCGAATCGCGGCAGGTCGAAGAGGCGCTCGCGCGTCTGACCGAAGCCTATTACGCCATGGGTCTGACCCGCGAGGCGCAGGCCGCCGCCTCGGTGCTCGGTCAGAACTATCCGGACTCGCCCTGGTATCGCGACTCCTACCAACTCCTGCAGAGCAAGGGCCTTGCGCCGCGCGAAGGCGGAGCGACGTCCTGGTTCGGCACCATCGGCCGGAAGATCGCCGGCGGCTGACCCCGGCAGTCCGGTTGCTCTGTGGGTCGACCGTTTCTAGTTTGTCGGGCGGCCGGTTGAACGACCGGTCGCCCTTTTCGTTTCCGCCGCCATCCTCTCGCTCGCCGAATGCGCTATCTCGGTAACGCGGTTGCCATTGGGGCGCCGCTTCATTACCGACGATCCGGTCATGCTGGTTCATCTTTCGATCCGCGACATCGTTCTCATCGAACGGCTCGACCTTGCCCTCGGCGAAGGCCTCTCCGTGCTCACGGGTGAGACCGGCGCCGGCAAGTCGATCCTTCTCGACGCGCTTTCGCTCGCGCTCGGGGGGCGGGGCGATGGCGGTCTGGTGCGTCATGGCGCCAAGCAGGGTGAGGTGACCGCGGTCTTCGATCTGCCGGCCGGGTTCGGCGTCCGCACGCTGCTCGACGAGAACGGCTTCGACGACGACGGCGATGTGATCCTGCGCCGCGTTCAGAGCGCCGACGGTCGCACCCGTGGCTTCATCAACGACCGTCCCGCCAGCGTCGCGCTGATGCGACAGGTCGGGCAGGCCCTCGTCGAAATCCACGGCCAGCACGCCGACCGGGCGCTGGTCGACCCGGAAGCGCACCGCACCCTGCTCGATCAGTATGGTGGGCTCGAGCGCGAGGCGGCGGCGGTGGCCGGCGCGCACGCGGCCTGGCGGAGCACCGAGCAGGAGCTGCGCGCGCACCGCGCCAGGGTGGAGGCCGCGGCGCGTGAGGCCGACTATATTCGCGCCGCCGTCGAGGAACTGTCCGATCTCGCTCCGATCGCCGGCGAGGAGGACGAACTCGCCGAACGCCGCCAGATCATGATGCGCTCCGAGAAGATCGTGACGGACGTCAACGATGCCCATGAAGAACTGTCCGGGTCCGCGTCACCGATCCCGCCGCTGGCGGGTCTCCTGAAGCGTCTCGACCGCAAGCGCGATCAGCTGCCGGGCCTGCTTGATCCCACCATCGAACGGCTCGATGTGGCCCTCGATGCGCTGTCGGATGCCCAGATGGCTTTGCAAGAGGCATTGCGCTCGCTCGAATTCGATCCGCGCGCACTGGAAGAAACCGAGGAGCGGCTGTTTGCGCTCCGGGCGGCGGGCCGCAAATTCTCGGTCCCCGTCGACGCGCTGCCCGAACTCACAGCAAAGATGATCGGCGACCTGGCCGATCTCGACGCTGGTGAGGAGCGTTTGGCCCGGCTCGAGGCCGAACTGGCCGAAAAACGGACGCTGTTCGATCGCAACGCCGCCGCGCTGTCCGAACAGCGTCAGGAGGCCGCGCGGCTGCTGGAAGCCGCCGTGATGGCCGAGCTCCCCGATCTCAAGCTCGATCGCGCGGCGTTTCTGGTCGAGATGGCAAGCGACCCGGACCGGCCCTCGGCCGCCGGTATCGACACGGTCGAGTTCTACGTTCGCACCAATCCCGGCACCCGCGCCGGGGCAATGATGAAGGTTGCGTCCGGCGGCGAGCTGTCGCGTTTTCTGTTGGCGCTGAAAGTCGCGCTCGCCGATCGGGGATCGGCGCCGACGCTAGTCTTCGACGAGATCGACACCGGCGTCGGCGGCGCCGTTGCCGATGCGATCGGCCGGCGCCTGGCGCGGCTGGCCGGGACTGTCCAGGTGCTCGCCGTAACCCATGCGCCGCAGGTTGCGGCCCGCGCCGCGACGCATCTTCTGATTTCCAAGGCCGCCGCCGACGCCGGCGAGGATCGGGTCGCCACCCGTGTCGCGCCGATCGGCGAGGCGGGGAGACGCGAGGAGATCGCCCGCATGCTTGCCGGCGAAACGGTGACCGACGAGGCTCGCGCCGCCGCCGAACGGCTGATCGGCGCGGGAGCTTGAAGATGACGAGGCCTGAACGCGTTCTCATCGTCGGCGCGGGCCCGGTGGGGCTTGCCGCGGCCGTCGAATTCCGTCGGCGTGGCTTTCATCCCCGCATCATCGACTCCGGGGAGGGGCCGACGGACGCGGCACAGTCACGGGCGCTCGGCATCCTGCCGACGACGCTCGACATCCTCACCGCCTCCGGCATAGCCGACCGGCTGCTCGCCGAGGGCGGCCGGATTGAGAACGCCGAGATTTCTCTCGATGGAAAGCGCCTGTTCAGGATTTCGACCAAGCCGGCCCGCACGCGTCACAACTTCATCCTGACGCTGCCGCAGGGGCGCACCGAGCGGCTGATGATCGAGTGGCTCGCGGCCCATGATGTCACGGTCGAATGGAATACTGCCTTCGTCTCGCTCGCCGATACCCACGCGCCGCGGGTCAGCCTGTCGAATGGCGAGACCGTGGCGGCCGATCTGGTGCTTGGCGCCGACGGCGTTCATTCGGCGGTGCGCGAGGACGTCGGCATTCCCTGGAGCGGCGAGGGCTATCCGGCCGAGTTCGCCCTGGCCGACGTGGTCTTCGAGCGGCCGGTCGAGGCTTCGACGGCCAGGGCTAATCTCAGGACCGCGAAGGGCGGCCACGGAGGAGCGGTCGCGCTGCTGCCTCTCAGTGCGACCACGGGCCGCTATGTCGGCATCGCGCCGTCCACCGATGCGCTGCTGGCCGGAATCGAGGGCATTACCTCGATTACCTGGGAATCACGCTTTTCGGTCAGCTTCCGGCATGCCGAGCGTATGGCCAAGGGTCGGGTGTTCCTGGCTGGCGATGCCGCCCATGTTCATTCGCCGGTCGGCGGCCGCGGCATGAATCTGGGCATCTGGGATGCGGGCTGGCTCGCCTATCTCGCCAGCGAGGGGCGTCAGAGCGAATACGAGATGCGCCGGCTGCCCTCGGTGCGGCGGGTGCTGAAGGATACGCGGCAAATGACCGATGTCATCGCCGCGCCGTCGGCCAATATTCTCAATCTGCTGCGCTACGCGATGCCGCTGGCGACGCAACTGCCGTGGGTGCGAAGGAAGATCGCCGAACGGCTCTTGGCGCTCGACCTGCCGCAGCCCGAATGGCTATGACGGGTGCGTGTGGAACGGGCAGGGAATCGCGAACGCCATGAACGACAAGCCGGTCGACGATCTCGATGAACAGGAGGCGGCGAGCGAGCTCGAACGTCTGGCGCGCGAGATCGCCGAACACGACGGGCGCTATTATCGCGAGGACGCGCCGACGATCTCGGACGCCGACTACGACGCGCTGCGCCGCCGCAACTCCGCGATCGAGGCGCGGTTTCCCGAACTGATCCGATCGGACTCGCCGTCACGGCGGGTCGGATCGGAGGTGTCGGAGAAATTCGAGAAGATCCGCCACGCGTTGCCGATGCTGTCGCTCGACAACGCTTTTTCGGATGAGGACGTCGCCGATTTCGCCAAACGCGTCCGCCGCTTCCTGAAGCTCGCCGAGGACTCAGCCCTGGCGATCACCGCTGAGCCCAAGATCGACGGTCTGTCGCTGTCGCTGCGCTACCAGAACGGCGAACTCGTCTCGGCGGCGACCCGGGGCGACGGGACGACCGGCGAGGACGTGACCCGCAACGCCCGGACCATCGATGACATTCCGAACCGGCTGAAGGGCGATGCGCCGGAGATCTTCGAGGTGCGCGGCGAGGTCTATATGAGCCACGCAGCCTTCGCCGCCCTCAACGCCCGGCAGGCCGAGGAGGAGAAGCCGGTCTACGCCAATCCGCGCAACGCCGCCGCCGGCTCGCTGCGCCAGCTCGACGCTGGGATCACCCGTGGCCGCGCCTTGCGATTTTTCGCCTATGCCTGGGGCGAGGCGAGCGATGTGCCCGGCAAGACCCAAATGGAGGTCGTCGCGGCGCTGGGCGGTTTCGGTTTTTCCACCACCGATTTGATGCGCCGCTTCGACACGATCGAGGGGCTGATCGAGCATTATCACCGGATCGAGGAGAGCCGCGCGAGCCTCGGCTACGACATCGACGGCGTCGTCTACAAGGTCGACGATCTGGCCTTGCAGAAGCGGCTCGGCTCCGTCTCGCGCTCGCCGCGCTGGGCGATCGCCCACAAGTTTCCCGCCGAGCAGGCGACGACGGTTCTGAGGGCGATCGAGATCCAGGTCGGCCGCACCGGCGCGCTGACCCCGGTCGCCAAGCTCGACCCGGTCACCGTCGGCGGCGTCGTCGTCTCCAACGCCACGCTGCACAACGAGGACTACATTAAGGGCGTTGGTCAGGATGGTGGGATCCTCCGGGAAGGCCGCGACATTCGTATTGGCGATACGGTGATCATTCAGCGCGCCGGCGACGTCATCCCCCAAGTAATCGACATCCTCCCGGAAAAGCGTCAGACGGAATCGAAACCGTACGTGTTTCCGACCCGCTGCCCGATCTGCCACAGCCATGCGGTGCGAGAGTTCAATCCTCGCATAGGGAGGCATAGTTCAAAGAGACATTGCACGGCGGGGCTAACTTGTCCGGCACAGGGAAAAGAGCGGCTCAAGCACTTTGTGTCGCGGAACGCCTTCGATATCGAGGGCTTTGGAGAAACCTACATCGAAGCGCTGTTCGATGCAGGGTTGATTAAAGAGCCTGCTGATATCTTCAAGCTGGAGTTCGACTCGCTTAAGGACGTGCTCGCGAAACGACGGGAGGAAATTGCACGAACGAAGCGTGCCGCAACCGGAAAACCAGAGCCGAAAAAGAAGGCAAATGCAAAAGCGAAAGGCGGGGAAGATCTTTCGGTCAAAAACTTGCTGAACGCGATCGCAAAGCGACGTGAGGTTGCACTCGACCGTTTTCTATTTTCCTTTGGCATTGATAATGTCGGAGAGACTACATCGAAGGCTCTGGCAAAGCAGTATGGAGGCATCGATCAGGTCATAACTGCAGCTCTTCTTGCTGCCGGTGAGAAGCCCGGCGATGATTGGGCCAAGCTAGACTCGGTAAAATCGATAGGCGAAAAGACCATCGACAAAATTATTGAAGCGGCCAAGAAGCATCATAGCGACGAGACGTGGAGCCCTTATCGAGACCAGACCCTTAGATTGACGGCGAAACAACGATTAGCACTCCGTGAGCACTACGAGAGCGATGAGGTATTTAGGGTCGCGCTTTCGCGCGCGGTCGAACAGCAGCCGGGTCCAACCTTCAAAAAGCTTTCCAAGGGCGTCGACGTTGGAGAGGTGGCTGCTTTGTCCCTCATCGAATTCTTTGAAGAAGATCGTAACAGAAAAGCGGTAAATGATCTTCTTAATCAGGTAAATGTGTTGTGGAAATCGCCGGATCTCACGAATTTGATATTCGGCGGCCAGACGATAGTTTTTACTGGATCGCTTGAAAAATTGACTCGTGCCGAAGCGCAGGCACAGGCGGAGGAGAGGGGAGCAAAAGTCTCCAGTTCTGTTTCCGCAAAGACCAATCTGGTTGTGGCAGGTCAGAAGGCGGGCTCGAAACTCGCCGACGCCCAAAAGCACGGCGTCAAGGTAATCTCGGAAGACGAATGGTTGCATCTCATTTCGGTCGGTTGAGTCCCAAGTCTGTCGCCTTTAGGTTGGGGTGGCAAAATCGGAGTGGTGGACCGCATGAAAGTCGTGGCAGTGGACTTCGAAACGGCTACGAGTAGCCGCGACAGTGCCTGCGCCATTGGGTTGGCGTGGATTGAAGGAGACTCTATTAGAGTCCGTTTCGAAACTCACTGCGGCGGGTTCAAAGGCCCCTCGGATGGTCGCTCCGCAATGACATGATACCCGATTTCCGCGGGTTTGGGCGNAGAGTCCGTTTCGAAACTCACTGCGGCGGGTTCAAAGGCCCCTCGGATGGTCGCTCCGCAATGACATGATACCCGATTTCCGCGGGTTTGGGCGTCCCGGGTGAACCATGGAGGCTGGTCTTGGCAGGGTTTCGAAACGGCCTCTTACACGCCGCGAATATCGCCTTATTCGACCACGCCAAACTCAATTCAATCCTATCAATATAAGCATTCATGGAATTACCGAAGACGATGTGCGGGATTCACCAGAATTTCCAGACGTATTTCATGAATTTATTAGCGAACTGGAGGGCGCTCTTTTGCTTGCGCATAACTCCAGTTTCGATATTTCCGTTCTCAATGCGTCCTTGCGGGCATATGGACTTGCCCGCCCTCAATTCCTCTCGGCATGTACGTTAGCCCTTTCGCGTAGGATTTGGCCGACTGAACCTAGCCACCGTTTGTCCACACTCGCTCATCGCTTTGGGGTGAACTTCCAACATCATCATGCTGGAGAAGATGCTTTCGCTTGCGCCAATATTGCCCTTGAGGGCGTGCGACATACGGCAGCTAATGATGTCGTCGATTTGGCACGGGAATGTCCCGGTCTCTGTTGAAACTCTGAAGTGGGCGGCGTTGCCCGCCTTGAGCCGTTAGGCTCGGGGTGCCGATTCCACTGAGGA
>NZ_JAZHLJ010000259.1:0-817 GCF_036549495.1 Aurantimonas sp. C2-5-R2 | reverse complement strand
GGCTTCAGTTCCTTGGACTTGCTACGCTTGTTGAACTCATGCTCGCCCATATAGGTGCGGCGCGTCAGAATGCGGTGGACCTGCCCGATACCCCAGCGTCCGCCGTCGCGGGTGAAGATGCGGCGGCCGTTGAGGTAGGAGACGATGTTCTTGACTCCCATCTGGCCGGTGGTGCCGTCCCCTTCCAGCGCAAGGCGATAGATCAGCCGCACCGTGTCGGCGTGTAGCGGGTCGATCTCCAGCTTCTTCTTGGTCTTGGCCCCACGCTGCTCGGCTGCGACGACACGGTAGCCGATAGGCGGCAGCGAGCCGTTCCAGAAGCCCTGCCGGGCATTCTCCTTCAAGGCCCGCATGACATGCTTGGCGTTCTCCTTGGACTGATACTCGTCGAACAGCGCCATGATCTGGCGCATCATGACGTGCATCGGATCGTCGCCCATCTCTTGCGTGATGGAGATGAGCTTGATGCCGTTCTTGGCGAGCTTGCGGACATAGAACTCAAGCTCGAAGTGATCGCGGAAAAAGCGGCTGAACGAATGGACCACGACGATATCGAAGGGCGCGGGCTTGGACGTGCCCGCCTCGATCATGCGCTGGAACTCCGGGCGGCGGTCGTTGGTGGCGGACGCGCCGGGCTCCACGAAGGTCTCGACAAGCTGGTAGCCGCGCGAAGCGCAGTAAGCTTCGCCCTGCCGCTTCTGGTCCGGGATGGACACGTCATGCTCGGCCTGCCGCGCCGTCGAAACGCGGAGATAGAGGGCGGCGCGCTGGGGGATCGTGGAAGAGGTGACGGGCATGTCCGGTCTCCTTCTCAAAC
>NZ_JAZHLJ010000258.1:0-823 GCF_036549495.1 Aurantimonas sp. C2-5-R2 | reverse complement strand
GCTTCTTTGCCAAGCTGACCCGCCGCCGTCTGAAGCACGGCGTCTTCCGATCCGTCGTCGATCTACAGACCGCCATCAACCGCTTCGTCATCGAATACAACGCCAACGACCCCAAGCCCTTCGTTTGGCGGGCCGATCCAGACGCAATCATCGCAGCCAGAAATCGAGGGTTCCAAACGTTGGAGTCAAACCACTAGCAGCCTTAATGCGCGTCAGATTCGCCCGATCCGCAGCCTCAAGCTGCCAGTCCACCTTCGGCCAAATCCGCCTCCCCCAAAAATTTGCTCCCCGCCGCTTTCCCCTCCTGCATACTTGCCTGACCGCCGGCCCACGAAACGGGCGCGAATGATCACCGGGATCGTTCGGGGGCTGGCGGGCGGTATCCGCGACGGGGCTTCTTCCGGAGAAGACCCGGCCCGGACTGCCCCGAGCGCCCGCCGGACCGTCCCCCACTAGGAGGGGTCTGTGGATCGGTCCACTTGAACGTCCCGCAAGGGGCGTGAAGATCCGGCAGCGCACGAGGGCTCCGCTGGAAGGCCGAGGGTGTCGCATCGCAGCAGGCGTGTCCCGCCAGCGAGGCGCAGCCGAAGCTTAAGGGCGGGGCACAGTGTTCAAGGGGTTGGCAAAACACCGTGCGGGATGCCGGAGGCGGACCGTATGACGTAAAACAGTCGGAGGGTTCGCCTCCGGCGTCCCGCCGCTCGCCTCGCCAGAGACGAGACGAAAAGGGGCCCCCCTCCGTGCCAATGACGATGAGACATCGACCACCCGGGAATTTACCCTTGAGGGCGCAGGTAACGTATCGACATGGTAATGCCCCAGA
>NZ_JAZHLJ010000257.1:0-839 GCF_036549495.1 Aurantimonas sp. C2-5-R2 | reverse complement strand
GGTTCATTGTAGCGGTGTACCTTCTACGAGACCGGAACGCCATTTTTGGCCGGCTTTGGCTGCTTCGTGACAACCGGCACCTGAGGAACACCATTCTGCTCGAGTTCGATATTGACTGGATTCGGCGTGTGATCGAGGCCGGCACCATTGTACGTGTCGACACCGATCCCGATGACGCCACCGAGCAGGATGTTGCCGGCTACGCCAGCGACTCCACCGCCGCTGATTTCCGTGTCAACGAAAACGGTCTCGGTTTTGATACCCGGCCTTGCTGGCGACAACCTGGAAAGTGTCCCGACGAGGAACCTTGATCACGCATGACGTGTCGCAGCGAAATCCATTCGAGGTCTGAATTTCCGTTCCTGCCGGCGTGGCATTGATCGCGACATCCTCTGAAGTTCCGCGAATGATCGAGCCACAACCCGACAGAACGCTGGCCATGGCGATCGCCGCTACGATTATCTTCATGACGATCCCCCCAAACAAGGGGATCAGAGAGCCTGCGATCGAGGGTTGAGTCAATACGGCATTCGTGTGGCAGGTTGCGAAAGGCGTTCACAAAAGCGCTGGGGGCCGGTGATGGCAGCTAACCGCACGTATAGCGCAGTTCCCAATTCGGCTGGATCACCTCGTCTCTCGACGTGATAGTGCAGGTTCTTCCGGTGCGAGCGAAATAAGCCTGCGCCGCCGCCTCCATACCAGGAAGATCGGAAGGCACCCTCACAACTCCCAGCGTCGCACCCTGAACCGCGCCCTCCGTGCCAATGACGATGAGACATCGACCACCCGGGAATTTACCCTTGAGGGCGCAGGTAACGTATCGACATGGTAATGCCCCA
>NZ_JAZHLJ010000256.1:0-848 GCF_036549495.1 Aurantimonas sp. C2-5-R2 | reverse complement strand
CTAGACCACATGTTCGCCTGAGATAGGGCGACCCGTCTCACAGTATGCAGGTTTCGAGGGTTGCGCCGGATATCCCGGTGCCGTGCCTCATGCATAGGAGACGGGCCATGAGCGAACATATCACCTACGTCGGTTTGGACGTTCACAAAGAGACGATTTCGGTCGCTCTGGCGGACAGTGGCAGGCGCGGGGAAGTCCGCGAACACGGACAGATTTCGAATACGCCTGCGGCTTTGACGCGTCTTTCGAGCAAGCTGGCCCAGCCGGGAGTGGTGCTGCGGTTCTGCTACGAGGCCGGACCATGCGGCTATGGCATTCAGCGGCAACTGACCGCGGCGGGGCATGACTGCGTGGTGGTGGCTCCCTCGCTGATCCCGCGCAGGCCGGGAGATCGGATCAAGACGGATCGTCGGGACGCGATCAATCTGGCGAAGCTGCATCGGGCTGGCGAACTGACGCCCGTATGGGTTCCCGACCTTGCCCATGAGGCGGTGCGCGATCTGGTTCGCGCTCGCCTGGCCGCAGTCCGCAGCCTGCGGCAGGCCCGTCAGCAACTCTCCGGATTTCTGCTGCGTCAAGGGTTCCACTATAATCGTCCCGCCTGGACGCAGATGCACCGTCGGTGGCTGGCCGGGCTGCAGTTCGAGCAGCCCGCCCACCACATCGTCCTGGAAGACTGTCTGTCAACGATCGAAGCCGCAACGACCCGTCGTGATCGGCTGACGGCGCAGATCGAGACCATGCTCGCGGACTGGGCCCTGGCGCCGGTGGTCCACGCCCTGCAGACGCTTCGCGGAATGGCCCTTGTGACGGCCGCGACCGTGATCGCGGAACTCGGCGACATCACG
>NZ_JAZHLJ010000255.1:0-899 GCF_036549495.1 Aurantimonas sp. C2-5-R2 | reverse complement strand
CGCCTCCCTGCGCGGGCGCCACATCGTCGAGGATGCGGCCAAGCGCATCCGCGAGGCGGGGATCACCGAAGTCACCGAGCATCTGCGCCACGGCGACGTCGCGGAGGCGATCAGCGAGCGAGAAGCTGACACCCGCCTCGTCGTGATCGGCAAGCGAGGGGAGGCAGCGGACTTTGCCACGGGCCATCTCGGCTCGAACCTGGAGCGGGTTGTCCGCTCCACGACGAAGCCGGTGCTGGTCGCCTCCCGCGCCTTTCAGCCGATCGAGCGCTTCATGGTCGCCTTCGACGGAGGACGGTCGTCGCCGCAGATTGTGGAGCGGCTGGTCGCCAGCCCGCTTCTTGTGAACGTGCCTTGCCACCTCTTCATGGTTGGAGACGCTGGTGGCGAGCCCGGTCATCGTTTGAAGGCTGCTCAGGAGACGCTCGCCTCGGCGGGCTATGATGTGACCGTCGGTTTTGAAAAGGGCGAACCCGACGATGTCATCGCCGCAAAGGTGAAGCGGGATGGGGTCGGGCTTCTGGTCATGGGCGCCTACGGCCACTCCCGCATTCGTAACCTGATTGTCGGCAGCACCACGACTTCGCTCATTCAGTCCTGCGCAATTCCCGTGCTCGTCATCCGGTGAGCGCTTTCGGAAAGCCTCATGCCGGAATTGCGAACGCCGATGTGCGCAAGCAGCCCGGCTCGGTCCTCGTGACCTTCGACGGCAGCCACTGCGACCGGATCAGGAAGGAGCTGGGGGTGCGGATCGATTTTCCCCGGCTGCTCCGCTTTCTCGTCGGCCCCGACGTTCCGGTCCTGGCGATCTACTATAAGGACATGCGCGACGAGGCAGAACGAGATCGTCAGTCGGGGCTCCTGCGGCGCCTGTCCGCCGGGGGATTTGAAGTGCGGGG
>NZ_JAZHLJ010000254.1:0-940 GCF_036549495.1 Aurantimonas sp. C2-5-R2 | reverse complement strand
AGCTTGCGATCCGACAGACGTGGAATCCGCGGCTCGAACGACAGTCCCAACAGATGCATCACGGCAAAGACGATATCCGACACGCCACCGCCGTCGACATGGAGTGCGGCGATATCAACGCTGCTTTCGTGGCCGAGGATTCCGTCCATCGAATGGATGGCCTCGCCGGCGGTGCCGGAGATCACCTTGTCGTGGAGGGGCGCCTGGCGCCCGGTGATCGTGGTGTAGATCTTGACGATCGCATCACGCCCGTAGTGGGCGTTGACGGCGCCGCCGGCCTCGCCGGGGCCGCCGAGATAGAAGGCCTGCCCGTCCGCCGATACCCGCCACCCGTCGCCGAACCAGGCCGACAGCGGCTCGGCGTGGATCGCGTCGGTGAGGGAGGCGAGAGCCGCCCGGAACGTCTCCTCGCGCATGTGCCACGTCTGCATCCGCAACAGGGCCCGGCGCGAGCCGGCGCCGCAGACTTCGGCCATGCGGGACAGGCCGAGNGCGTCGGTGAGGGAGGCGAGAGCCGCCCGGAACGTCTCCTCGCGCATGTGCCACGTCTGCATCCGCAACAGGGCCCGGCGCGAGCCGGCGCCGCAGACTTCGGCCATGCGGGACAGGCCGAGATTGGTCGCCTCGGCAATGAGCGTCGCCATGAAGGCCCGGGTGTCGGCGGGAGGCAGACCTGTCGTGACATGGCCGAAGTGGCTGGTGAACCCTGTCCAGTGGTCGACCTGGTCGAGCATGTCGGTAATGCGCAGGCGTCCGATCACCGACGGCGACAGGTTCGGGGCGTCCCTTCCCAGCAGCGCAGCAAGGGCCTCCTGGAAATCGCCGGTCGAGATGCCGCGCAGGTAGAGAACCGGCAGCAGTGCATCGAGGCTCTTCGTTCGCCGCGCCCATTTCGGCAGGATCGCGGAGGTGAAGGTAATGCGGTCCTGCTCCGGCCCAT
>NZ_JAZHLJ010000253.1:0-972 GCF_036549495.1 Aurantimonas sp. C2-5-R2 | reverse complement strand
CTAAGCCGTCGCTGCCGCTTGATCCGCCGCGCGCCGCCTTGCCGCCCGCATAGATTATCCCCAGATCGGAACCGTGAACGCAGTCTCAAACCACTTGTCAGATTCGGTTGCAGGGGAATCAACCGACCCTTCTCGACGACGCGGGCAGCGGCAGCTTGCCAAAATCGATTGCGCTGCATGTGAGGATCGTTCCGCTTTCGTCGATGGTCATGCGGACCCGACGGCTTGCCGCAAAGAACGTCAGCCGAACCTTGCCCGCGTCTTCGTCCGCGCCGCGTTCGAACCGGCTGGTGATCGTGCCGTCGCGCATTCCCTGTTTCAGGTCATCCGCCTCGATCCGGAACGCTTTGGCAAGGACATCGGCGTCGATCTGGATCGCGTCATCGGCAAATGCGATATGAGTCATTGACCTTCTCCACTTCCCTGCGCTTCCTCGGATTCATGCGGCCGCGATTAGTGATCCGTCCCCGGGCCAAGCGCAATCCGCCACCGTTGTCCGGTCAAGCTCCGTCATAAAGGCCGCCCGCGCAGCGGCGAGTTGGGGTTTCAGGCGGCACCGCGGTTGCAGCACGCAAGCGCTGCCATCCGCACGAAAACATTCGACGATGGCGAAACGCTGCTCGAGATGGCGCACGACCTCCCCGACAGTGATCGTATGTGCCGCGCGGGCCAGCCGTAATCCGCCACTCCTGCCGCGCTGCGCCCGGACAAATCCGCCGCGACCGAGATCCTGCACCACCTTGGCTAGATGATGCTGC
Organism: Aurantimonas sp. C2-5-R2; assembly: GCF_036549495.1. Lineage (NCBI taxonomy): Bacteria > Pseudomonadati > Pseudomonadota > Alphaproteobacteria > Hyphomicrobiales > Aurantimonadaceae > Aurantimonas > Aurantimonas sp. C2-5-R2. The sequence continues at coordinate 214 of NZ_JAZHLJ010000253.1, read as the reverse complement.
GAGATCGCGAACTCCTCGGCGATCTGTCCGGTCGAGATCGACTCTTCGGGCGCTCCTGCCAGCCGCATCAGAACCCGCAAACCGTAGTCGGTGAATGACGCCAGTCGCATCGGTGCTCCTTAAATGGTATTGACAATACGAAATATATCGGAAGATAATGCATATTGCAAATACCTATTAACGGCAGGCTCGGACAGCCGAAGCCTTGAGGGGG
>NZ_JAZHLJ010000252.1:0-979 GCF_036549495.1 Aurantimonas sp. C2-5-R2 | reverse complement strand
CGTATGCGCGATGGAATATCGATTACCCTTGGAAACGGAGATCGCCAGCGGCTGGAGGCGATCATCGCCGACCGCAACGCGTCTCAAAAGCATGTCTGGCGAGCGCGGATCGTCCTGCTCAGCGCCGACGGCGTCGGCACGAACGCGATCAAGGCGACAACGGCCGTGTCGAAGACGACGGTCTGGCGCTGGCAAGCCCGGTTCATGGAAGCGGGCGTCGATGGCCTCCTGCATGACAAGACCCGCCCACCCGGCACGACACCGATCGCCACCGAGACGGTCGAAGAGGTGGTTCGGCTGACGCAGGAGCCGCCGCCGCATGAGGCGACGCACTGGACAGCGCAGGCCATGGCCAAGACGATCGGGCTGGCTGTGTCGACGGTTCAGAAAATCTGGAAAGTGCACGGTCTCGCGCCTCACAGATGGAAGGCCTCAAGCTCTCGAACGATCCGGCTTTCGTGGAGAAGCTCCATGATATCGTCGGGCTTTACGTGGACCCGCCAGCCCACGCGGTCGTGCTCAGCCTCGACGAGAAAAGCCAGATCCAGGCACTCGACCGCACCCAGCCAGGATTGCCGTTGAAGAAGGGCCGCGGCGCGACCCTGACCCACGATTACAAGCGGCACGGAACGACCACTCTGTTCGCGGCGCTGAACGTCCTCGACGGGACTATCATCGGCCGCAACATGCAGCGCCACAGGCATCAGGAGTTCATCCGTTTCCTGGGCGAGATCGAGCGCAGCGTGCCGGCGGGCAAGACGATCCATGTGGTGCTGGACAACTACGCGGCCCACAAGCACGAGAAAGTCCGGACCTGGCTCGCCCGGCATCCGCGCTGGACATTCCACTTCACCCCCACGTCCTCATCTTGGCTCAACGCGGTCGAGGGCTTCTTTGCCAAGCTGACCCGCCGCCGTCTGAAGCACGGCGTCTTCCGATCCGTCGTCGATCTACAGACCGCCATCAACCGCTTCGTCAT
>NZ_JAZHLJ010000251.1:0-1003 GCF_036549495.1 Aurantimonas sp. C2-5-R2 | reverse complement strand
GAGGCTTATCCCGTTGTCCCAGGTCGCCCTAAATGTGGTATCTTGACCCGGATGGGCTGCCGGAACGGTGGCTATGACGGGACAGCCGATGGCCAGGGCGCGATCGCTTACAGAATTCCAGGAGGCGTTTCCCGACGAGGCGGGCTGCGCGGCATTTTTGCTCGCACGGCGCTGGCCTGACGGCTTCGCCTGTCCTCTGTGCGGTAGCGTCCGCGCGGCGATCCTGAAGAGCCGGGCACACACGTATGAATGCCTCGACTGCGGTCGTCAGACCTCGATCACGGCTGGCACAGTGATGCATCGCTCCAAGCTCCCGCTGACGGTTTGGTTTTGGGCCGCGCATCTGATGTCGACGCATTCCAACGGGATGTCGGCGCGGCAGTTGGAGGATCAACTCGGTCTCACCTACAAGACCGCGTGGCTGCTGACACAGAAGCTGCGGCGATCGATGGTCGATCCGGATCGGGAACCTCTCGAAGGGGTCGTTGAAGTCGATCAAGCGGAAATCCCTTTCCGAACTGGCAACACGTTCTTCGATCCCGGCAACTCCGGGAAAATCCTCATTGCCGGTGCCGTCGAGGTGATCGATCGCGACACGAATGAGGCCAAGCCACGGCGCAAAGGGGCCAAATACCTCGATACGAGATCCGGCCGCATTCGCCTTGCCATGATCGCGGACAATTCCGCCGCCTCGATCGAGGCCTTCGTGAGAGCCAATGTGAAGCCTGGGGGCACGCTGCTCACCGACGGCCACGCATCCTATCCCGGACTGACCGACTACCGGCATGACCCGCGGGTGGTCGGCAAGATGGCAGCGCATGTCGTGCTGCCATGGATTCACCGGGTCTTCTCGTTGATGAAGCGGTGGGGGCTGGGCACGTATCACGGCCTGCGCCGCAAACATATCGATACCTATCTCAACGAGTTCGTCTTCCGCTATAATCGCCGCTTCTACAGGCACGCCTCGTTCGAAACGATACTCGGTCTCGCCACCCACCATGAG
>NZ_JAZHLJ010000250.1:0-1008 GCF_036549495.1 Aurantimonas sp. C2-5-R2 | reverse complement strand
GGTCGTCTCCAGGTGGCCGGTTCAACAACACCACTCTGTCAGAGAGCGGGTCGCTATCCACCCCATGGGATCTACTTTCTCACCGCCCTACCCACGTGGTATCTCGCAGCCAAAACAAAGGCGCCGCCCCGAAGGGCGGCGTGCCAAACCTTTGACTTTCTTAAAAAATCTGGAGCGGGTGAAGCGATTCGAACGCTCGACCCCAACTCTGGCAAGGTAGAGGATTGCAATCCGTCTTCATCGGCCGCCTTTAATCGACGCGCGGCGATGTCTAGCGTGCGAAATGGTGGAGGACTCGACTTAATCGCGAAAACCGTTTCAAAAACCGTTTCAGAATGGATATTTGAAACGGTGAAATGTGCATAAATTATTGAAATGATTGGCGCGCCCGAAGAGATTCGAACTCCTGACCCCCAGATTCGTAGTCAAAAGGTGAGTGGTGCGGGTGGCCGGGGTCGAACCGGCACTCCTTTCGGAACTGGATTTTGAATCCGCTGTGTCTACCAATTCCGCCACGCCCGCACGGCGCGAACCCATCGTGCAGTGCGCCTCGAGGATAGTCCGTCGCTCCAATATTGCGCCTGCGCCGAAAACGCTAAATGGTGAAAGACTATGCCAATCCGCTGGGCTCATGGCAGCGACGCGCGCGATTTCGCAGTGATTCGACCCTACTCGCCGCTCCTATGCTGCACCTCTGTCCCAACCGCAGCTGTCGCTTGCCCTGCGCGCAGTAGTCGATTGCAACAAGATGGCGACCCATCGCGCTTCACCTCTCCGGGAGGAAACGGCCGCTCATGGTGGCGCGAGGCGGACATGCGTCACGGACAGGTCATTACCGGCTGGCGACGTTCATCCTTTCAGATGGATCGCAGCATTGCGCCAAAGAGCAGTCGTTCGAACTTGCAATGAATGGCTAACACTACTTTGGCATATTTTTAGCGCGCGACGATTTTAGAGATTCCCAGGATGGGTTTTCGATGATTCATAGGAGGTCGGCTTTTTGGAGGG
>NZ_JAZHLJ010000025.1:0-51333 GCF_036549495.1 Aurantimonas sp. C2-5-R2 | reverse complement strand
GACAAGGCTCTCGACTATATCGCCGCCGAGCCGGATTTCTGGATCCACGCTTGAGCGAAAACCCGCTCAAAATGGCCAAAGTCGAGCTGAGGGCGCTTGCGAAATATGCCCAGAGAACCGGCAACAACAACATTCCCTAGGGCGGAACCAAGGACCAAGACTGGCGGCGAAGCGGCAATCGGGTAACATTCCGGTTCTCATCGTCGGAATACCGCCAAGGGTTTCAATCCGAGCTTGACCGACTGCTTTAGCCCGGTCCTTGGTCGATCGTCTCGACCAGCGACAACGACCCCGCTACCCCCAGAGGTAGTAGTGGGTTTGTCAAAGACAATATCGCCTTTAAAATCGCATCGCCAACCGGATGGCCGTGGGTATCGTTGATCGACTTGAAGCCTCGGATGTCCACCACGGCGACCAAGAGCCCGTCTCGGCCTTTGGCCAACCGCTGGTCGAGCACCTCGGCGAAGTTCTTGCGATTGGGCAGGTCGGTCAACCCGTCGTGCCCGGCGACATGTTCCAGGCGCCGGGAGATTCGCTGTTTCTCGGTGATATCCTCAAAGGTGATCAAAAGCCCTTTGGCAAGCATGCCGCGGCGCTTCACCTCCATGACGGCTCCGCCAACCTCGAGAAGGTCCGTTGCCATCTCGTTTTCGCGCAACGGCAGTGTCAAACTCGGATCGGTGAGAAAGGCCCGAGCCGGCGTTCCCGGTGCCACCTCGCCAAAATAGCGAGAGAACACCTCGTTGGAGAGGACCAACCGCTTTTGCCCATCGAGCATGCAAAGTGCCTGAGTCATATTGTTCAACGCCGCGCCCAACTGGCTTTCCTGCCGATTGAGACGCACGGCCATCATGTCGGCCTCGCTCAGCATCGTGGCCTCGATCTTGCGACAGCGCGCACCCATCTCCTCGAGCGCGAAGAGCACGTCGCGCACCTCCCGGGGACCTTTCGGAACACCAGGCTTGGCCGACGCACCGCTCGCGAGTTCCCGGGCGCGCAGCGCCATCTCGCGCAAGGTCCTCCCGATGGAGCGGGAGAGGAACATCGCAAAGCCGAACAAGGCGCCGAAAACCGCAACCAGAGCGACGCCGTTGCGCATTCTAGCGCTTTCGATTGCGTCGGAGGTCTGCCCTCGCAATTCCGCCAAGTCGGCTCGCGCGACCGTCACAGCGCCCTCCAATCCCAGCCACAAGGCAGCGAATTCCCGCCGCACGGCGCCGCGCGCGAGGTTTCCTTCGGAGGCCTCGATCCGGCTGAGCGGATAACGCAAGGCGCCTACGGCCCTGCGCAAATCCGGGGACACGTCGGCGGATAGAACCTGGCGAATCTCCGACATGATCGATGAAGCGGCAAGCATGATTTCGCCAGCGCTTTTGCCCTGAAGTCTGGCCTCGTCATTTTCGCTACTGTCGTCGGCCGCAGGCGAAAACCGCAATTGGATCACCGCGGTTTTTTCCTTGGCAATCTCCAGCCGACTCAGCGGGGCAGAGCCCCCGTCATAAAGTTTGCGGGCAAGCTCCAGCGAAACCAATTGCGAATCGTAGGAAAAAGCCGCGAACACAAGAGTCAGGGATGCGAAGATAAAGCTGCCGACTAGGAGTCGTAGATTGATCGACATCACCGCGATAATTCCGCCCGCTCCAACAAACCCGAACGGTCTTCCGAGAGGAAGCTTCCGAACAGCGGCGACTATGGAGCGCTCAAGTTACCGGGGGGTTACGCCACAGTCGGCGTAGTCAGCATATCCCGCTGTTTTTTCATTATCTTCACCTGCGGGTAGCGCTGGCGCCAGCATTTGCCGCGACATATTGCAATTTTCGAATTTTTTTGGGCGACTTGGATCACGATGAAAGCCGATCGATGCTATCCGATGTCATGAACCCATCGATTCCCGTCAGTTAGCGCACAATGCAGGTGGAAGACCGGTTTCACTTTCCTCATTTCGCGCGAGCGAGCGGCGGTCGATCCTGCGGCCTGATGCCGCAAGTCTGGTCGCACTCGGGGGAGCTCGGTCTACTCCGCGGCGTCGGGAAGATTGACCGGTTTCGGTGCGAACTGCATCGTTTCTTTCGCCATCGGATTGTTCGGGTGGTTCGTCCAGTTGCCGTATTCGTCCGGGATCGGCTTCTTCGTGCGCGGGTCGGTACCGGCGATCTGCTCCATGGTGATGCAGTTCTCGACCGGGCAGACATTGACGCACAGATTGCAGCCGACGCATTCGGCGTCGATCACCTCGAAATGCCGCTTGCCGTCCACCATCGCCGTGATCGCCTGATGCGACGTATCCTCGCAGGCGATGTGGCAGCGACCGCACTGGATGCACAAATCCTGGTCGATCCGCGCTTTGGTGACGTAGTTGAGATTGAGATATTGCCAGTCGGTGACGTTGGGAACGGCCCGGCCACGGAAATCCTCGATCGTGGCGTAACCGTTCTGATCCATCCAGTCGGACAGGCCCGACGCCATTTCCTTGACCACCTTGAAACCATAGGTCATCGCCGCCGTGCAGACTTGCACCGTGCCGCAACCGAGCGCGATGAACTCGGCCGCGTCGCGCCAGTTGGTGATGCCGCCGATGCCGGAAATCGGCAGGCCGCGCGTCTCGGCGTCGCGGGCGATTTCGGCCACCATGTTGAGCGCGATCGGCTTGACCGCCGGGCCGCAATAGCCGCCATGCGAGCCCTTGCCGTCGATTGTCGGCGTCGGAGCAAAATTATCCAGGTCGATCGAGGTGATCGAGGAGATCGTGTTGATCAACGAAACCGCGTCGGCGCCACCCTTCTTCGCGGCCCTGGCCGGAAAGCGGACGTCGGTGATGTTCGGCGTCAGCTTGACGATGACCGGCAGCTTCGAGTGCTGTTTGCACCAGCGCGCCACCATCTCGATATATTCGGGCACCTGACCGACGGCCGCGCCCATGCCGCGCTCGCTCATCCCGTGCGGACAGCCGAAATTCAGCTCCACGCCGTCGGCGCCGGTCTCCTCGACCAGTTTCAGGATCTTCCGCCACGGCGCCTCTTCGCAGGGCACCATTAGCGAGACGATCATCGCCCGGTCCGGCCAATTGCGTTTGACCCGGGCAATCTCCTCCAGATTGATGTCGAGCGCCCGATCGGTGATCAGCTCGATATTATTGAGGCCGAGCAGCCGACGGTCCGGCCCCCAGATAGCGCCATAGCGCGGACCGTTGACATTGACGATCGGCGGATCCTCGCCGAGCGTCTTCCACACAACGCCGCCCCAGCCCTGCTCGAAGGCGCGCTGCACGTTGTATTCCTTGTCCGTCGGCGGCGCCGAGGCGAGCCAGAACGGATTGGGGGAAGAAATTCCCAGGAAATTCGTCGACAGGTCGGCCATGGCGTATATCCTCAGGATGCCGGCTTGCGGAAGATCATCTCAACCGGAGCGATGGTACCGTCGCGGATGGCGGCGATCATGTTCGTCATCTTCGCCGCGATCGTCGGCCCCATCAGCAGATGTAGTCCAAGCGGCGGCGGGGTGTCCGACTTCGCCTGGGCCTGGATGTGGGTGAAGAAGTCGAGCGCGATGGCTCTGCGATCGTCTTCGGCAATGGCGGTGAAACCTGCCGCTCTCGCCGCATCGCGATAAACCTCCCGCGTAGCCACGGCCGACAGCTCCGCGCTTTCGGCCCAAGGCACGGGAAAGGCCAGTTCGCCCTCACCGGTCTTCATGACGTCGTAGACGGCGAACACCCTGCCCGGTCGCAGGACCCGGTATGCCTCGCGAAACAGTCCCGCCTTGTCGGCTATGTTCATCCCGACGTGGAGCAGCGTCGCCGCGTCGAAACTTGCATCGGTCAGCGGCAGCGCCGTCGCGTTGCCGACCTCGAACCGCACGCTGCCATCCATCCCGCACATCTTCGTCAACGCCGTGGCGGCGGCGACGAAGTCCGGCGTCAGATCGATTCCCGTCACCTCGCAGTTGAATCGCTGCGCAATAGTTCGGGCCAGGCCCCCGATTCCGGAGCCGATGTCGAGGAGATGCATTCCCGGCTCAATGGCAAGACGGTCGAGCAGACGAGCCGTCGCGTCGGCACCGCCGATGTGGAACTCGTCGACCGGCTTGAGCTGATCGGGCGAGAGCTTCTTCAGATCGGCGCCCGAGCGTTCCAACCCCAAGAGGATGCGCTCCAGGACGCCATAAGAACCGTAATGCCTGGCAATTCGGGGTTCGAGATCGTTCATGACCTGCTCCTACGCCGTCAGCGCGCGGTGGATTGATTCCGCCGCCACCTTGCCATCCTCAACCGCAACCACGGTCAGGTCGTCGCCCCCCGAAATGCAGTCGCCGCCTGCCCAGACACCGGGGAGCGAAGTGCGCCGGACGTCATCGACCTCGATGCGTCCCCGATCGATCTGGATACCTTCGCCTTCGCCGTCGGTGCCGTCCGGCAGGAAGCTCTGACCGATCGCCTTGAATACCTGGTCGGCTTCGAGCGTCACCGTCTCCCCCGTCCCCACCAGCCGGCCGTCCTCGGCCCGGGTCCGCTCCAGCTCGATGCCGGTGACATGGCCGCCCTCAGCCAGAATCCGCTTCGGCTGCAAATTGCAGCGGATCGCAATGCCGCGGGTCTGCGCGATCTCCTGCTCGTAGCGGGAGGCGTTCATGGCTTCTTGGCTCCGACGATAGGCGATGGTCACCTCCTGCGCGCCGAGGCCCTTGGCTTGCACGGCCGCGTCGATCGCCGTCATGCCACCGCCGATGACGACGACGCGGCGCCCAACCGGCAGCGAGGCGAGATCGGTGGTCTGGCGGAGGTCGGCGATCCAGGCGACGGCGTCGGCCGAACCCGCTTGGCTCTCGCCCTCGGTGCCGAGCGCGTTGACGCCGGCAAGGCCGAGGCCGAGAAAGACCGCGTCGAAGTCCCGGCGCAGGTCAGCGAGATGGATGTCGCGGCCCAGCACCTTGCCGGTTTCCAGGGTGATGCCGCCGATATCGAGGACGAATTCCACCTCGCGCTGCGCAAAGCCCTGCGTCGTCTTGTAGGCGGCGATGCCGTATTCGTTGAGACCGCCGGGTTTTTCCCGAGCGTCGTAGAGCGTCACGTCATGGCCGTGCATGGCGAGGCGATGGGCGCAGGACAGGCCCGCCGGTCCCGCCCCGACGACGGCGATCCGCTTGCCCGTGGGCGCGGCACGGGTGAAGGGATGCTCACCCTTGTCCATCAGGATGTCGGTGGCGAAGCGCTGCAACAGTCCGATCTTGACCGGTTTGCCTTCGGCGATCTCGCGTACACAGACTTCCTCGCAAAGCGTCTCGGTGGGGCAAACGCGGGCGCACATGCCGCCGAGAATGTTCGACGACAGGATCGTCTTGGCCGCTCCGGTCGGATTGCCGGCCTGGATTTCGCGAATGAACAGCGGAATGTCGATCGAGGTCGGGCAGGCTATCGTGCACGGCGCGTCGTAGCAAAAGTAACAACGGTCGGCCTCGACCACCGCCTCGTGCCCCTCAAGCGGTGGGTGGAGGTCGGAAAAATTCGCTTTCAGCGTGTCGGCATCGAGGCGCTTCGCGCCGATATCGGGCCGGATCGGTCGGGCTTCGTTCATCGCGGACATTCCCTCCAGCCAGTCACCATCGGCGACCGCGCGAGAGGCGCCCTCCCCGGTCAGCCTGATCGAGAAAGAGAATGATCCGAGTTTTTCAGCAGGTCAAATTTTTTATCGTTTGGTCAAAAACATGAGCAAAACCTGCTGACTTTCCGAAAGTGGCCGGCACCCGCGCGCAAGGTCCGTCTCACGCGGTCGTTTCAGCCTTGCGCAATGCCTCGTCCGGCCACGGGAAAGCGATCCGGATGCCGAGCCGATTCACCCCCGGCCGCCGTGTGATCGTACCGCCGAGTTCGCCGGTGACGTTGATGTCGATGAGACGGGTCCCGAAGCCGCTTCGCGGCGCCAGTGACGGAGTTTCGGCGATGCCGAATTCGCACCAGTCAATCGTCACCTCGCCGCCCAAGAGCGCCCATCGAACCGAAAGGCTTCCGTGCAACGTAGCGAGGCCACCATATTTCAGCGCGTTGGTGGCCAGCTCATGGAAGGTCAGCCCCAACGCCTGGGCCTTCGTCTCGCTGACCTCGATGTCCGGTCCGCTGATATCGCAAGCTTCCAGCCGATCGCCGAACACCTGGCGCAGCTCTCCCGCCAAAAGATCGCCAATCTTGGCCCGCTTCCACTGCGAGCGGGTCAATATCTCCTGGGCCGACGCCATCGCGCCGAGCCGAGCCGCGTAGGACTCCAGAAAATCGTCCACCCCCTTGGCGCCGCGGGCGGTCTGGCGAGCAATCGCCAAGACCCGCGCGATCGAGTTCTTGATGCGATGGTTCATCTCCGACAGCATCAGATCCTTCTGGGCGAGATTGCGCTCGCTTTCGGCGTGCAGTGCCGCGACCGCTTCGGACCGTCGCGCCTGCGCCAAGGTCAGCAGCGCCAGAAGGACGGCGAGCAACAATCCCGCGAGCGCAAGGACAACCGCGGGAAGGACCGAGCCGATTCTCTGGAAATCAGCCGTGGGAGTCAGCCGGAAAATCCAGTCGCGACCCGCAACTTCGAGATTCCGCACCACCGCGAACTTCTCGTTGCGACTCGCGTCGGCATCGACGCGCGATGTGAATATCCGAGATCCTGGCGCCATCTCGCCGTCGAACGCCTCGACGAGCACCGGTAGGCGCGGGCTTTGCTGAAGCGCGGCGGAAAACAGATCGCCCAACCGGAAGGGCGCGTAGACGAAGCCTTGTGTCTCACCGACGGCGCCCGCCGCCTGCGCCGCTTCAGAGAAAAACGGCAGATAGATCAGAAAGCCGACCTGAGGGTTCTCGTCGATCTCCTGAACCAGGCTGACCGGAGCGGTAGCGCTCGCCTCGCCGGTGCTCGCCGCCCGCTGCATGGCTTCGCGGCGACTTGCGTCGGAAAACATATCATAGCCGAGCGCGGCGCGATTGCGTTCGTCCTGCGGCTCCAGCAGCACGATCGGAGTACGCTCGGTCTGGTCGGTCGCGGGCCAGATGTCGGCCACATCACCGTAATTCCTGCTCAGGGTTGCGCGGGCGGCCGCGTCGTCCTGCGTCGGGACGGTCAACGCGAAACCAACGCCCTGAATCCCGTCGAACCGTTCCGTCAGATCAACCTTGTCGAGGAATCGGGAGAATTTTTCCCGCCCGACCTGCTGACCCTCGACGACGAGAAAGGCGTGAGTGGCATGCAGCAGCGACAGATGCATCTGCAGACGGGCGGAGATCCGCGCCATGGCATCGTCCGCGACGCCCACAAAGCGCAGACGATCGGCGTCGCCACTCGCCTTCCAGACATGGCCAGCCAGCGCGAGACCCAAGGTCGTCACGATGGCAAACGCCAAAACCGAAAGGATACGTGTCCTCAAGCAGAGCCGCCGTTCGATCGTTTCATGCTCCCCCGCTCCGGGCCATAGCAGTGCGCCTGCCATTTGTCTCGCTCGCAGACGACGGGCTTGAACAATGATGATTCGCCGTCCACCGGTGGACGGGCGCGGCGGCCGATACGGCAACATCGAACGCCGCCCGTGCCGAGGCTGCCGACCGGCCAATTCAGGGGCGGAGTGGCTGCGGATCCGGCGTGCGTTGGCATCGGGCGCGCGAAGGGCTATATCGGCGTCATGTCGGCTCTTCGTCGGATCCTCGTCTTCACGCTTTTCCTGACCTTCGCGTTGGGAACGCCCGGCTATGGAATGCCGCCGGGCGACATGGCGGACAATGCCCTGACGGTCACGAGCGGCGCCACGACGCCGGATACATGCGACACGTGCGCGAATGACATGGCGAAATCGGTCTGCGTTTCTCCGTGCCTAGTCGTCGGCGTCCTGTCTTGTGCTGACGATTGTCTGCCGGCGGGGGCGGAAGAAGTTCCCGGTTGGATGCCCGAGCGGCCGACGCCCGACGCCATCGCCGCGCCAGACCCTTTCCCTCCTAAACTCTTCGCATAAGACGAAGCGATCGCCGCAGCCGCGGCGGTCGATGTCGACGCCCCGATGCGCCCGACGGCCCGCGATTTTCGTTGCCGTTCGGATCGTCGGCCCGACCTGATCCGGACATAGGAAACTCAGATGCGATCCATCCTTCGCCAAGCCCTGGCGGCAGGGCTTTTCGTCATGATGTCCGTGCCGCCTGCGGCAACCGCGCATTCATTGGACGATCTCCAGGCGCAACTCGGCGAGAACGAGCAATATTTTGAGCCGAGAAACGAGCCCGCTCCCGACTTTTCGCTTCAGGACGCGGCAGGAAATACGGTTCGCCTCAAGGATCTTCGTAACCAGGTCGTGGTGCTGAACTTCGTCTATACGCAGTGCCCGGATGTTTGCCCTCTTCATGCCGAGACGATCGCTCGCGTTCAGAAGATGGTGAACATCACCCCCATGAAGGATCGCGTGACTTTCGTCACGGTAACCACCGATCCGGTCCGCGATACGCCCGATATTCTCCGAAGCTATGGCGATGATCATGGGCTTGATCCGGCAAACTGGCGGTTTCTCACCAGTGGACCGGAACGACCGGAACAGACTCGCAAGCTGGCGGAAGCCTTCGGTCACAAATTCAAAGTGACGGAGGATGGCCTTCAGCTCCACGGCATCGTTACCCACGTCATCGATCAGAACGGCGTTTGGCGAGGAAATTTTCACGGCCTGGCTTTCCAGCCGGTCAACCTCGTCAGCTTCGTCAACGCACTGACCAACGATCGGGATTTGCATGACAAGCCCGCCGATCCTTCCTGGTGGACGACGTTTCGTTCGCTGTTCTGACCTCATCCCCCTGCAACTCGAATAGGAACTCCAATGAAAAACCGTACGACATCATTCCTCGCCATGGGCGCTCTCGCCGCCGTGGCCGTGGCAGGCTCCGGTTGGTCGAGCAGCCAGGCCCAGAGCATGCCAATCGCCGAGGTCTCACATATCCATGGCATTGCCGTGAATCTGTCCGACCCGTCCCGGCTTTACCTGGCAACCCACGACGGTGTGTTCCTTACCTCTCCCGACGGCACGGCCGAGAAGGTATCGAGCAACACAGACGACTATATGAGCTTCACCTCGCATCCCTCCGACGCGAACACCTTCTTCGCGAGCGGTCACCCAAAAACAGGCGGAAATTCGGGCTTTCTCGTATCGCGTGACGGCACGAGTTCCTGGGAACAGGTCTCCCCTGGCGTCAACGGGCCGGTCGACTTCCACGCCATGACCGTCAGCCCCGCCGATCCGAACGTGCTCTACGGCCTTTACGGCGAGATCCAGACAAGCGCGGATGGCGGCAAGACCTGGGAGGTGGTCGGCGCACCGCCCGCCGACATCTATGGCTTGGCGGCGTCGGTCTCAGATCCGAAAACGGTCTACGCGGCCACCGGCCAGGGCGTAATGGTCAGCCGCGATGGCGCCAAGACCTGGGAGCCGAGCGGGCCTGCCGGACAGCCGGCGAGTTTCGTCAAAGCAGCCCCGGACGGAACCGTCTACGCCTTCGTGGTCGGCTCCGGTCTGGTCAAGCTGGCGAAATCCGCAAGCGAGTGGGAGCCGATCACCGACCGTTTCGGGAACCGTATCCTCATCCACTTCGCCGCCGATCCGAGCAATCCCGACAATCTGTTCGCTGTCACCCAGCAGAGCGAAGTGATCGTCAGCAATGACGGCGGCAAGAGCTGGAAGCCGCTCGGCTGAACCAGCCCCCAAGCCGCCGGACGATTCACGGCGGCTAGGCTGCGTCCGCCGGGCGGCCGAGGAAAATGGCGGAGCGCTCGCGGGCGCTCCGCCTCAGCCCATGAACTGGCCGCCATTGACCTCGATCACCTGGCCGGTGATGTAGCCTGACAGCTCCGGGCTGGCGAGAAACAGATACGCCGGCGCGCAGTCCTCGGCGGTGCCAAGGCGCTGCATCGGAATCGTCGCGGCTGTCGCCTCCAGCTTTTCCGGCGTCGAATAGCGGCGATGGAAGTCGGTCATGATCGTGCCGGGCGAAACCGCATTGACGCGGATGTTGTCCGGCGCGAGTTCCTTGGCGAGTGCCCGTGTCCAAGTCGAGATGAAGGCCTTGGAGGCCGAATAGAGCGATGAGCCCGGGCTGCCGCCGATGGTCGCCGCGACCGACGATGTGTTGACGATCGCGGGAGCTTCGGCGGCCTTCAGCGCCGGAAGGAGCTTCGTTGTCAACGCCACGACGGATCGGACGTTCAAGTCGAGGACGTGATCGTATTGCGCCCGGTCGACGTCTCCCGCCGCCACCCGGCCGCCCATCGTGCCGGCATTGTTGACGAGAACGTCGATCCGGCCGCCGACTTTGGCGAGGATCGCCTCAGCCAGGCGCTCGCCCCCCTCCGGGTCGGCAAGATCGGCGGTCAGCAGCGTCAAACGCTTGCGATCCTCTGCCGGTAAATTCGCGAGCAAGTCCTTTTCCGCATGTTCCAGACTGCGTCCCGCATGGGCAACGACATCGGCGCCCGCAGCGAGAAACGCCCGCGTGGCCGCCGCGCCAATGCCGCGTCCCGCACCGGTGATGACGACGGTCTTTCGGGCAAAGAGCGCTCGATCGAAACCATTCATGGGGATTCCTCCAATTTCGATTTCATAGTGCCGGCGGCGTCGACCGCTGCCGTGCCATTCCCACAGCGATACCAGCGATTGCCGTCACCAGCCACGCCCCGATCAGGATCATACCTCCGAGCGGCGCGGCATTGGCGAACAACCGCTCGCTCCACACGACCCGCGCCGCCAGATCGCCGGAAAACAACAGCGTTCCGGCGATGGTCAGCATCCCCGCAATGGCCGACAGGTGCGGCATCATCGGCCGCAACACAGCCAGCGCCAGCAATGCCGGCGCGTGAACCAGCGCGATCGCCGCCGCGATGGCGACAAGCCGTGTGTCGCCGCCATGGGCGGCCAAGGCGGCGCCGGCCACTCCGGCCGCGCCGAAGAGGCCCGCAAAGACGATCAGCAGCGCCGTCACGCGGCGGCATCCGTCGAGCGACCGAGCGGCATCATTGGCTCTCGCCGACGCTGGTGACCGGGCCTTGCGGCGGTGGCGCTTTCGCGACTCCCAAGGTCGGATCGACAGGAGGCATCTCGTCGAGGACGGAGCCCTCCCACATCCGATAGCCCACCGAATAGGAGGCCTTGGCCAGGAGATGGGCCGAGATTGGCGCGGTCAACAGGAAGAACACTACGGCGGCGAGCGCCCTGAGCACGACCGGCGTCTCGTCCGCGGTGATTGCGAGGGCGATCAGCAGCATGGCCGAGCCGACCGAGCCCGCCTTCGAGGCGGCGTGCATCCGCGTGTAGATATCCGGCAAACGCAGAATGCCGAGCGCGGCAACGGCAGCGAAAGCGGAGCCGGCAAGGATCAGGAGACTAGCGATGATGGTCGAGATGTCCGCGATCATGTCTTTTCGCCCGCTCTGGCTGCATTTGCGGCAGCCTGCAACTGCTCCACCCGCTCTTCCTCGGTCTTGCCCCGCGCCATGATGAACCGCGCCAACGCGACGGTCGCGAGAAAGCCGACGAGGCCGAGGGCGATCGCGATATCGATGTAGAGTGTGAAGCCGGTGTCGATGCCGATGACCGCGATGAAGCCGATTGCGACGCTGGTCAGCATGTCGAGGCCGAGCACCCGGTCGGGCAGCGTCGGCCCCATGACGATCCGGGTCACGGTGATCAGAAAGGCCGCACTGAGTAACACCAGGGCGACAGAGAGCGAAATATCGAGAGACCACCGGGCGAATTCGTGAAGGCTCATCGAAACGCCTCCAGGATCTTGCGCTCGAAACCGCCGGCGATATCCGCCTTCGTGGCTTCGGGATCGGAGCAGTCGATCGCGTGGACATAGAGGGTGGAGCGATCCTCCGAGACGTCGACGGACAGGGTGCCGGGCGTCAGGGTGATCATGTTGGCCAGGAGCGTGATCTCGAAGTCGCGGTCGACCTTCAGCGGATAAGCGAAGATGCCGGGCTTGAGGTCGGGCTTCGGTGTCAGCACCAGCACGGCCACCCGCCAGGCGGACATCAGCAGTTCATAGACGAACAGCAGGAACAGCGTGAGGATGCGGCCGGCCCGGCCGACATAGCCGACGGTGCCGACCTGCTCGCGGATCAGATACAGCGCCGCCGCGCCCAAAACAAAGCCGAAAACGAGGTTGAGAAGGGTGAACGAGCCCGAGATGATGACCCAGATCAGCGCCAGGATGAGGTTGAAGAGCGAGAGCCTCACGATCCGCCTCCGAAGACCGAGGAGAGATAGGCCGCGGGATCGATGACGCCCGCCGCCGCGCCGTCGGTCAGACGCGCCAGCCACTCCGGCCAGACGCCGGCGGCGATGACGAAGCTGATGAGCCCGAGCATCGGGACCAGCGACAGCGCCCTGCCCGGCCCGGGCGCATGGAACGTCTCGGCTTCGATGCGCGCGGCCTCGCTCTCGCTGACCGCCGACGGGATCGCCGGCAGCGGTCGCCAGAAGGCCAGCGCGAAGACACGCGCGCTGGCGATGGTCAGCAGGAAGCCGGACACAAGGATGGTGGCCGCCAGCCAAGGCATGTCGGCGGTAATCGTGGCGCGGACCAGCGCGACCTTCGGCCAGAAACCGGAAAAGGGCGGCAGGCCGGACACGGCGAACAGCAGCATCAGCACCAACGCGGCGAACAGCGGGTGGCGGCGCCACAGTCCGCCCATCTCCGCCAGCGATGACGAGCCGGCCAGATACGCCGCGGTTCCGGCCGCCAGATAAAGTCCGGTCATGACGACGATCGAGTGAAGGGCGTAATAGATCGAGCCGGACAGCCCGGTCTGAAGCACCGCAGCCGCCGGCGCAGGCTCGACCACCGAAAGAGCGCTGGAAACAGCAGTCATCGAGGGCACCGCCAGCCCCGCGAGAATCGTGCCGATGCCGGCGATGACGACGTAGTTCAGAAGCCGCCGGAGATCGGTCTGCGCCAGCGCGCCGAGTGCCCCGACGAGCATGGTCAACCCCGCGATCCAGGCGATTACCGATGCGAGGCCGGCCCGCTCCGGCGGAAACAGCATCAGCAGCACGCGGATCATCGCGTAGACGCCGACCTTGGTCAAAAGACCGGCGAACAGCGCCGACACCACGAAGCGCGGCGTGTGGTAAGAAGCGGGCAGCCAGGAATTGAGCGGAAACGCCGCGGCCTTCAGCGAAAACGCCACCAGATAGAGCACGGCGAGGGTGTAGACCGCGCCATCATCCGGCATCTCGGCGGCCTTTGTGGCGATATCGGCCATGTTGAGCGTGCCGAAGATGCCATAGAGATAGCCGGTGGCGATCAGGAACAGCGTCGTGCCGACGAGATTGAGCATGCAGTATTTGGTCGCGCCGTCGAGCTGTTCGTGCTCGGAGCCGAGGATCAGGAGCCCGAACGAGCCGATCAGAAGCACCTCGAACCAGACATAGAGGTTGAAGATGTCGCCGGTCAAAAAGGCGCCTGAGACACCGCCCATCATCAGGAACAAAAACGGATAGAAGCCGTAGCGCCGTTCCGTCGCGCTGATCGAGGCCACGGCGTAGATCGCACAGGCGAGCGCCACGAAACCGGCGACGCTGACGAACAGCGCGCCCATCAGATCGACCGTGAAAGCAATGCCGAAGGGCGGTTTCCAGCCGCTCATCATCATCGTCTGCGGCCCCTCTGCGGCGACCTTGACGAGGAGCGCGACGTCGATGCCGAAGAGAAGCACGAAGCCGGGGATCGCCAGCCACGGATGCCAGTCGATGCGTTTTCTCAGCATCAGGAGGCCGGCTCCGAAAATGAAGCAGGTGACGACCGGCAGCACAACAAGATAGTCGGACGCCGCGACCGCACCCTTCACCATGGCTTCGGCCTTGAGGACCTCGATGTTTCCGATAGCCATGGTCAGTAGCCGAGGGGCGGCAGCCCCTGGTCCTTGGGTTCGGCGAGGCGCATCTCGTCGGTGTTGTCGGTATTGAGATCCTGATAGGCGCGATAGGCCAGCACCAGCAGGAAGGAGAAGAAGGAGAAGGAGATCACGATCGCGGTCAGGATCAGCGCCTGCGGCAGCGGGTTGGCGATCGCGCTTTCCGGTATCTTGAGATCATCCGGGATGATCGGCGGCGCGATCGGTCCGATGCGCCCGGCGGTGAAGATCAACAGATTGACGCCGTTGCCGAGCAGGACGACGCCGAGCAGCATGCGGATGGTGTGCTTCGACAAGAGCAGATAGAGCGATGTGCCGAACAGGCAGGCGACGACGAAGCTGAGCGCGGTTTCCATCAGTCGCTCTCCCTCTCTTCGAGGGCCAGGGCGATGGAACTGATCGCTCCGACGACGACGAGATAGACGCCGATGTCGAAGAACAGCGGCGTCGACAGGCCGACATCGCCGCCGAGGATCGCCGGAAACGCCCATAGGCCGGTCAGGAACTTGGCGCCGACGAAGAGTGACGCCACGCCGGACAAGACCGCCATCATCAGGCCGCTGGCCGCGATCGCCATCGGGTGGAAATACAAAGCCCGGCGGACCGGCGCGACGCCGCAGGCGATGCCGTAGATGGCGAAGGCCGACGCGGCGATCAGCCCGCCGATAAAGCCGCCACCTGGCTCGTTATGCCCGCGCAGCAGCACGAAGATCGAAAACAACACCATCAAGGTCGTCAGATAGGGGATGGTGAAACGGAAGATGACCGTCCTCATGGCGTCTGCTCCGTCGGATCGGGGTAGCGCTCGCCCTTGCGCCCGACCCTGACGCGGATCAGCGCCAGGATGGCCAAGCCCGCCGTCATGACGACGGCGATCTCGCCCATCGTGTCGATGCCGCGGAAGTCGACGAGGATGACGTTCACGATGTTGCGCCCGTGGGCGATGGTGTAGCTGTAGCGCTCGAAGAAATCCGACAGCGAGGCGTCGAAGGGGCGCTGGGTCACCGCCAGCAGGAACAGGCCGAAGCCGGCCCCGCCAGCGATGGCCAGAACGGCGTCCGGCAGGGACTCGCGCAGCGGCCGGTGATCCGCCGCGGACAGCCGTAGCCGGGTCATCACCAGGGCCAGGATGACCACCGACAGCGTTTCGACCATGAATTGCGTGAAGGACAGATCCGGCGCGCCGAGCAGCATGAAGATCAGCGCCACAGCGAAGCCCTGAATGCCCAGCGAGACGATGGCGGTCAGGCGGTTCTTGGCGATGACAACGGCAAAGATGCCGAGGATCACGAGCCCGAGGACGGTCCACTCGTAGAAGGCCAGAGTGGGGAAGTCCGGCATGGCCGGAAAGGCGTCCATATAGATCATCGGCCCGAACAGCCCCGCGATGATCAGGATGACCGTCACTGTCATGTAGATGTCGAGGCGGCCCGATTGCAGGAAACCAGTGATCGCGAACGCCCCGCGCAAAAGCCCCCGCATTGCTTGGTCGAACCCCTTGTCCGGGCCCCAGCCGATCGCGGTGAGAAGATTTGCGAGGCCGGAGCGGAGCCGCGTCGCGAAAACATACAGCACGATCCCGAGCGCGATGGTCAGCAGCGACAGCATGAAGGCAAGGTTCAGATGCGGCACCCAGCCGATCTCGATCGCGACCGGCTCACCCAGCGCGGCCGAGGCCATCGGGCTGGAGAAATTGGCGTGATAGGCACCATAGAACAGCGCGCCGAGGAGACCGAGGACGCCGAGGGTCAGGGGACCGAGCCAGATCGTCGGAGCCCCCTCGTGAGGATGATGGATCGTCTCCGGCATCCGGCCGACGAACGGCTTCAGCGCCACGACGAAGGCGGCCGCGAACATCAGCGCGTTGCCCGCGATCGCCGCGATCATCAGCGCGATGTGCCAGGGGTCGCCCTGTTCGAGCGCCGCATAGATCTCTTCCTTGGCGAGGAAGCCGACGAAGGGCGTGATCCCGCCCATCGACAAAGCGCAGAGCATCGCCGCAGTGAAGGTGACCGGCATCGCCCGGCCGAGCCCGCCGAGACGGTCGATCTCGCGCGTGTGCGCCCCGTGGTCGATCGATCCGGCGACCATGAACAGGCCGCCCTTGAACAGCGAATGGGCGATCAGATAGAGCACCGCGCCGGTGATCGCGGCCTCGGTGCCGACGCCGATCAGCATGACCAGAAGGCCGAGCGAGGCAACGGTCGTATAGGCGAGCGTGATCTTGATGTCGCTGGCGCGGATCGCCAGCAGCGCCCCGACGACCAGCGTCACCGACCCGAATAGCGGCAGGATCGTCGTCCACAGCGCGGTATCGCCCAAGGCCGGATGGAAGCGCAGCAACAGATAGACGCCTGCCTTCACCATCGTCGCCGAATGCAGATAGGCCGAAACCGGCGTCGGGGCTTCCATGGCGTTGGGCAGCCAGACGTGGAACGGCATCTGCGCCGATTTGGTGAAGGCGCCGGCGAGCACGAGAATCAGGATCGGCACGTAGAAAGCGCTGTCGCGCAACGCGTCGCCGGCGGCGAGCACCTCACTCATCGAGGACAGGCCGAGCAACTCCCGGATCACGATCAGGCCGGCGAGCAGCGCCAGCCCGCCGCCGCCAGTGATCACCAGCGCCTGAATCGCGCCGCGCCGCGCCGCCTCGCGATGGTGATCGAAGCCGATCAACAGGAACGAGGTGATCGACGTCAGTTCCCAATAGACGAACAGGGTGATGAGATCGTCGGCCACGACGAGCCCCAGCATCGCCCCCATGAACATCAGGATGAATGAGAAAAAGCGGCCCTGGTCCTTATGGCCGGCCAAATAACCGCCGGAATAGAGCACGATCAGCGTGCCGATGCCGGTGATCAGGAGCGCGAAGGTCGAGGACAGGCCGTCGATCCGGAAGGAAAACCGCACGTCGAACGATGGGATCCAGTCGAACCCGAACAGCAGTACGTTGCCGTCGGCGACGGCCGGCAGCGCCTGCAGGAAGAACAGGAAGGCGAGTGCCGGGGCGAGTGCCAGCGGCCAGCAGGCGTGCTGCTTGAAAAGACGGGTGAGGATCGGAGCCAAAGCCGCGGCGATGAACGGCAGGGCAAGCGCCAAAAATCCTGTCGTTGCCTCGATACCCGTCATCCGCGGCGCGTACTCCATCCCTCGCCTGTCGCCACCTCGCATTCGCGACGCGCCGTCCCGACTCCCTCATACGGAGAGCAGCCTTTGTGGGCAAGACTGGTTCGCCCGAAGCCTGATCCGCACCCCGTTTCTAGTATAGTGGTATGCCATACGCCACAGAAAATATCCGTGCAGCACGCGAAAAGTGTGACCCTGCCGGTATCGCATAGGCGTCAGTGATTCGGCCCGCCGACCTCGCACCCTTGGCGCCGCTGCCCACCCGGCCACGGATCGACGGCCCCGGATGGGACACGGTGCGTCAAGTCATTGGGCAACCCACGCCGCGTGCGGTTTGGCCTCTACGTCATTCTTCGCTACTATTGCGCGAAACGTCGTCCTCTTTTTCCAGCGTTCGATTCTCCCAGCCCTTCCCGCAAGTCAGGCCTGATGACAAACTCCTCCACAGCCGAATTGAAGCCCACTCCCCCCCTCGCCGAGCGGCGCCCCCGGACCGACGTCCGGCATGGCCGCGAGCGCTCCGACGACTACGCATGGCTGCGGGCCGACAATTGGCAGGATGTGTTCAAGGATACGAGCGTCCTGGATAGCGAAATCCGCGAACATCTCATTGCCGAGAATGCCTATCAGCAGGAAGTGATGGCCGGCACCGAGGCGCTCCGCGGAACGCTCGTCAAGGAAATGCGCGGGCGGATCAAGGAGGATGATTCGTCGGTGCCCGCCCCGGACGGAGAATGGGCCTACGGCGCTTCCTTCGAGACCGGAGCGGAATATCCGCGCTTCATCCGGCGTCCCCGCTTCGGCACCGTGGCTCAAGAGACGGTGCTTCTCGACGGGCAGGCGGAGGCCGCCGATCGCGCCTATTTCTCGCTCGGTGGCGTCAGCCACTCGACCAACCATCGCTGGCTCGCCTGGACCTGTGACGACAAGGGGTCGGAATTCTACACCGTCTCGATCCGCGACATGGAGACCGGTGAGGACCTGCCGCTGCGGATCGAGGACACCAGCGGCGGCACGGTCTGGTCGGCCCGCTCGAAGGGCTTCTTCTATACGCGCCTCGACTCCAACCATCGTCCGAGCCGGGTCTATTTCCATCGCCTGGGAACCGACCCGCTCGACGACGCGCTGATCTACGAGGAGACCGACACCGGCTTCTTCATGGGCGTCGACAAGACCCAGTCGGGCGAATTCGTTGTCATCGACATTCACGACCACGAAACCTCCGAATGCTGGCTGATTCCCGCCAACAACGCGGCGGCCGAACCCCGCCTGCTGGCGCCGCGCGAAACCGGCATCGAATACAGCGTCGACGAGGGCAACGGCACCCTTTACATCCTGACCAATTGTGACGACGCTCGGGATTTCAAGATCGTCACGGCGCCGACCGACGCATCACGGCGCTCGGACTGGACCGATTTCGTCGCGCATGAAGATGGCCGTCTCATCCTCGGCCACATGGTGCTCAAGCGTCACCTGATCTGGCTCGAACGTCGGGACGGCCTGCCGCGGATCGTCGTCAAGCGGCTGTCGGACGGCGAGGAGCATGCGATCGCCTTCGAAGAGGAAGCCTATTCGCTCGGGCTGGCCGGCACGTACGAGTTCGACACCGACGCCATCCGTTTCACCTATTCGTCGCTGACGACGCCGAACCAGACCTTCGACTACGATGTCGAGACCCGCGAGCGCACTCTGCTGAAGACGCAGGAGGTTCCCTCCGGCCACGACCCGGCCGACTACGTGACCCGGCGCATCTTCGCGCCGGCCAAGGACGGCGAACTGGTGCCGATCTCGCTGCTCTACCATAAGGATACACCGCTCGACGGCACCGCGCCCTGCCTGCTCTACGGCTATGGCTCCTATGGCATCGCCATCCCCGCCAGCTTCAGCACCAATGCGCTGTCGCTGGTCGATCGCGGCTTCGTCTACGCCATCGCCCATATTCGCGGCGGCAAGGACAAGGGCTTTGCCTGGTACGATGCCGGGCGGCGGCGCAACAAGGCCAACACGTTCACCGATTTCATCGCCTGCGCCGACCACCTCGTCGCCGAAAATTACACCCGCCATGAGCGGATCGTCGCCAATGGCGGCTCGGCCGGCGGCATGCTGATGGGCGCCGTCGCCAACATGGCGCCGGACAAATTCGGCGGCATCATCGCCGTGGTGCCCTTCGTCGACGTGCTCAACACCATGCTCGACGACACGCTGCCACTGACGCCGCCGGAATGGCCCGAATGGGGCAATCCGATCCTGTCGGGCGAGGACTACGAGATCATCGCGTCCTACAGCCCCTACGATAACGTCAAGCGGCAGGCCTATCCGCCGATGCTGGTACTGGCCGGGCTCACCGATCCGCGCGTCACCTATTGGGAGCCGGCCAAGTGGGTGGCGCGGCTACGCGAGGTGAAGACCGACGACAATCCGGTCATCCTGCGCACCAACATGGATTCGGGCCATGGCGGCGCCTCCGGCCGCTTCTCCAAGCTGGAGGAAGTGGCCTATATCCACGCCTTCGCGCTCAAGCTGATGGGCAAGGACGGGTAGTCCGCCGCCGCCCCACGATCAGGCGCGCGCCGGAACTGTCCCGGCTATTTGCCGGCGCTCTCAACCGCCGGCACGGCCTTTAGATAGGCCGCGATCGCCTCGCGATCCGTCGCGGGCAAACGCGCGATATTCTCCTGCACCGCCACCATCGCGCCGCCGACGGAATCGAAATCCGGCGTGAAGCCGCTTTCCAGATAATAGACGATGTCGGACGCCGACCAGGACCCGATCCCGTCCTTCGACGGGGTGATATCGGGAATACGCCCCTTGCCCTCCGGGTTCGGCGCGCCCGTCAGCCAGGCATCCGTATCCAGTCCGCCGACGCCGCCAAGGCCCCGCGGTGTATGGCACTGGCCGCAATGGCCGGGGCCTTCCACGAGATACTGCCCGGCGCGGGCCGCGTCCGAGGCGTTCTCGCCTAGATCAACGACCGGCGCCGCATCATCGAGGAAGAAGAGCTTCCACAGGCCGATGCCGCGGCGGATATTGAACGGAAAGGCGAGATCGCTCGGCGGCGCCTGTCCCGCGACCGGCGGCAAGGTCTTCAGGAAGGCCCAAAGATCGGCAATGTCGCCGGACTTCATCTTCACATAAGAGGAATAGGGAAAGGCCGGGTAGAGATGCTCGCCTTCCGGATCGACGCCGCGCTGCATGGCGTTGGCGAAGTCGGCAAGGCTCCAGCCCCCCACCCCGTCGGTCGGATGGGGAGAAATGTTGGGGGCATAGAACGTCCCGAAGTCCGTCTTCAGCGGATCTCCGCCGCCGAGATCGAGCTTCGCAGCGGCCTTTGCCTTCGACGGGGCATGGCAGGACGCGCAGCCGCCGGCCCAGAACATCCGTTCGCCCCGCACTGCGTCGCCGGATTGCTCGGGCGGCAACGTCGCCGCATCAAGCGGGTCGGGCATCGTCAGCAGATAGAAGCCGCCGGCGCCGAGGACGACACCGACCAGGGCGGTGGTCAGGATGCGATTGAGCATGTCGCCAGTGTCCGTCCTGCGTCGCGCCCCCTGCGGCTACGTGCCGCTATTTTTCTTTCTTGATGCGGAAGTCCTCGTGGCAGCCCTTGCAGTTCTCTGCGACCATGGCGAAGCTCTGCTTGAAGGCGTCGATATCCTGCGGATCGGCGGCGATCGCGGTCGCGGCATCCTTCTCGAATTTCGCGACGGCGGCCTGGAATTCCTCGGGCTTTTCCCAGATCGCCGGAGCCGCCTCGGTCTCCTCGCCGGTCTTGCTGTCCTCGGGGAAGAGTGAGCCGAACTTTTCAGCGGCCTGGTGGAAAGCCTGGAATGCCTCGGCTGCCTTGGTCGGATCGAATTCCGCCTCGCCTTTGAGCATCTGGCCGGACAGCTTGGCGGCCTTGCCGTTGCCTTCCATCAGCTCCTGCCGCTGCTTGATGGGTTCGGCGTTTTGGGCAACCGCAGGCAACGCGAACGCGGCCGCTGTCGTCGTCGCAAGGACCAGCGCGAGAGTTCTGATCTGCATGAATTCGTCTCCCCGGGAGTTCATCGGCGTCTGCGGACAAGTAAGAAATATTTGAGAGCAACTTGCGGTCTGGCGCAATCGGACTTTGGTCCGGCCCCTCTCACAAAAACGTCAACGCTGCAGATCATGGAAAAGGCCCCGCAAGCTTAGCGCCTGCGGGGCCTTGATCTATCTCGCTGCCGCCATTGCGGCCAGGAGGCAGAGAACCTGCGTTAACCGGCGACGGCCTCGTAGCGCTCCAGGACGTAGTCCCAGTTGATCAGATTATCGACGAACGCGCCGAGATATTTCGGCCGGGCGTTGCGGTAGTCGATGTAGTAGGAGTGCTCCCAAACATCGACGCCGAGGATCGGCTCGGCGCCATGCACCAGCGGGTTCTCGCCGTTCGGCGTCTTCATGATCTCGAGCTTGCCGTTCTTGACCGCGACCCAGGCCCAGCCCGAACCAAACTGGCCGGCGCCCGCGGCCTCGAAATCGGCCTTGAACTTGTCATAGCCGCCGAGATCGGAGTCGAATGCGGTCTGAAGCTTGCCCGGCAGGCTCTTGCCGCCGCCGCCTGGCTTCATCCACTTCCAGAAATGGATGTGGTTGTAATGCTGGCCGGCATTGTTGAAGAGCGCCTGGTCGCTGCCGTGCAACTTCTTGACGATCTCCTCGAGCGACAGATCGGACATTCCAGCCTTTTCAGCCAACTCGTTGCCCTTGGTCACATAGGCGTTGTGGTGCTTGTCGTGGTGATATTCGAGCGTTTCCTTCGACATGTATGGGCCGAGTGCGTCGTAGGCGTAGGGAAGCTCGGGAAGGGTGAATGCCATTTGATGCGTCTCCTTCTGGTTGGTTAGGTCCTGAGCGCAACGGACAGACCCGGCCAGGGTTGCCCGAAACGTCAAAATTCGGCGAAGGGGAAGTTAGGGCCGACGGTTGCGTTTGCCACCGGTCAGTTCGTCAGCGGCCTGTCAGCCCGCCGAGCGGGCGAAGGACAAATACAGCTCACGCGCCGCCTCGTAGACGGGACCGGGCTGCAGTTCGCGCCCCTCGATGCCGATCACCGGCACCACCTTGGAGTGGTTGCCGGTCGAGAAGATTTCGTCGGCATCGAGGAATTGGGCCACCGTCAGCGACGCCTCGACCACTTCCCTGCCCTCCTCGCGCAACAGCCCGATCACCCGCTGCCTTGTGATCCCGTCGAGGAAACAGCCGTTGGGAACCGGCGTGAACACGGTCCCGTCCTTGACCATGAAGAGATTGGACGTTCCCGTCTCCGCGACGTTGCCGAGCATGTCGAGCACCAGCGCGTTGTCGAAGCCGCGCGACTTCGCCTCCATGATCGCTCGGCCGTTATTGGGGTAGAGACATCCGGCCTTGGCCAGCGTCGGCATGGTTTCGGGCGTCGGCCGGCGAAACGGCGAGACGCCCAGCGAAAATCCCGAGGGCGCGATCATCGGCGCTTCATAGAGGCAAAGGCAGAAGCGCGTCGTCTCCGGGTCGGCCGGAACGCCCATGTAGCCGCCATCCTCGGCCCAGTACATCGGCCGGATATAGACGGCGGTCTTGCCATCGAACCCTTCAAGCCCCTCGCGGGTCAGGCGCACGATTTCCTGCGGTGTCACCGTCGCCTTCAGGCCGAGCGCCTGGGCCGACCGGTTGACGCGCTCGCAGTGCCGATCGAGGTCGGGCGCGAGGCCATCGAACCACCGCGCGCCATCGAAGACGGTGCTGCCGAGCCACATCGCATGGCTGCGCGGGCCGATGAGACCAGGGTTGCCGTCATGCCACTCGCCGTCGACGAAAGTCCGCGTGCGAGTCATTTTCTGTGGCATGGCGAAGCTCCAAATTGGGCGGACGGGGACGGCACGGCGACACGATTGCCGCCAAGGCGGCCTCGGAGTGGGCAAAGAGTATCCGTTCTGCGCTAGCGACGGCCTGGCAGCAGAGTCAACCGCTCGATAACGAAATCCATGAAAATGCGGGAGAGAACATTACGACAGCAGAAACGATTGAACCATACAATCATCGTGGAAAGGCAAATTGATTCGCCGTGCTTGAAGGAATCGAGCACGCGCCATCGCGGGGGCCGGCAATGAGGACAAGATTTCTTCGCGATCTGCATGATCAGCGCCGCTGGTGTCGCCGTCGCACGCGCCTGAGACCGGTGAAACTCGTAACGCGGTGTCACAGGTTTCTGGACGATGGAATGGTGGTTGATATATCCGATGGTGGGCTCCGCGTGCGCCGTTATTCAGGAAATCATCTGCCGTCGCAGCTGGCGATCTACGATCAGTCCGATCGAGTCTTTCGCCCAGTCGTTGTTGCGTGGCGACGGGGCGACGAAATCGGACTGCGGTTCACCGACAGCATGATTCCGGCCACCCCGCCCGAAATTGAGCGCCTGTCGGGTCGCTCGGATTGGAACGACGTCTATATCCTAAAAGGACTTCCTCTTTGAAGTGCTCTGGATGCTGACCGCCAAGTCTAGCGCGGCAGAATAAAACGCGCCTCTCCCTGGGAAATCGTGGCGGCTCGAGTTTGAGGCTCGCCCTGAGCATGGGCGCGATGTGTAGGCCGGACGCGAGGCTGTCGATCCGATGCAAAAAGGCATGCTGTCGATTGGTTTATCGCCGACGGCAACGGCGACGCTTCCAATTGACGCGACGGGCCCATATGACCGTCCAAAGCCCGAGCGTCCGCTTACACGATCAGGGAGACCCCATTGCATTCCGTCTATGTCTTCGACGCCTATGGCACGCTGTTCGACACCGGTGCCGCCGTCTCCCGCCATGCCGGTGACCTGGGAGAATCGGGCCGGCTTCTCTCCGAGATCTGGCGCCGCAAGCAGCTCGAATATTCCTGGGTCCGCGGCCTGATGGGACGTGCCGAACGGGATTTCTGGCAGCTGACGGAAGACGCCCTCGACTACGCCTTCAAAAAGGTCCCATCGGCGGACCCGGCGCTGCGCGAAAAATTACTCGAGGCCTATCGCGACCTCGACGCGTTCGAGGAAGTGCCCGGGACCCTCAGAGCGCTCAAGGAGCGGGAGGCACGCCTCGCGATTCTGTCCAATGGCTCGCGCGAGATGTTGAAGCGAGCGGTGCGCTCGGCGGGAATCGAGGATCTGTTCGACGCGGTCTTCTCGGCCGAAGACTGCGGGGCCTACAAGACCGCCCCGGCCATGTACGAATTGGTGACGACACGCTTTCGGCTCTATCCGGATGCCGTGTCGTTTCAGTCATCCAATCGCTGGGACATCGCGGGGGCCACGCAATTCGGCTTCAACACCGTCTGGATCAACCGTGGCGGTGAGCCGGACGAGTATCTGGATCTGGCGCCGAACGCCGTCCTGGCGGACCTTCGCAGCCTGCCGAATCTCGTCTGATCATAGCTCGCCAGGTCATAATCGCACTTGGACGGACGCAGGTCTGTTCGCGGCTATCGCCGAGGGGCGATCAAACGGATGTGATCGAAATGGAACCGAACAACTTGGAAAGTGTTCGCACGGTAACAACAATTTACGGCTTTCTCTCGTAGGGTGGCGGCCGACAAAAAAAACAGGCTGGATAGATGACGAATAACGGCAACTCCCTCTTCACGCGTCGCAAACTGCTCCTCGGATTCGGGCTCGGCGCAGCAGCGGTCGCGACAGGCTGTACCACCGGACCGCGCGCCAAGGTGTCGGTGGCACCCTATCCCGTGGAGCGCGGGATCGAACCCAAATATGTGTCGATGTACGGGCCGGTGGTCGACGATGGATACCGGATTCCGGCCGTCGATCTGAAGCGCGTCGATCCGAAATTCTATCGTCAGGAAGTCGCTGATCCGACCGGCGAAGCGCCCGGGACAGTGGTCGTCGATACCGCGAATTATTTTGCATATGTGGTGATGCCGGGTGGTCGCGCGATGCGCTACGGCGTCGGCATCGGACGGGCGGGCTTTTCCTGGAGCGGCCGGGCCAAGGTCCAGTGGAAGAGAAAATGGCCGACCTGGACGCCACCCAGGGAGATGATCGCCCGCGAGCCGAGCCTCGCCAAATATGCGGACGGCATGGAGCCGGGTCTCGCCAATCCGTTGGGCTCGCGCGCGCTCTACATTTTCCAGGGTGGTAAGGACACGCTCTACCGTCTGCACGGGACGCCGGAATACTGGACGATCGGGACAAATTCCTCGTCGGGCTGCATCCGCTTCATGAACCAGGACGCGATCGATCTTTATGATCGTGTCAAGTCCGGCTCGCCGCTGGTCGTCACCCAGATCGGCATGGTCTGACCGGGCTATCCTGCGATCATTCCATTCGAAGGGGCGGGAGATTCTCTCGCCCCTTTTTTGTTGCGGGATCGGCTTTGTCGCAGGTCGGTATTACCGCAGGCGATCGCGCTCACGCTCCATATGGTCGACGCGGCTTTCGAGATTCTCTTCGCGCACCATACCGGGAATGAGGAACAGGTCGATCAGCTGGCCGATGCCCATAAGCCCCAGGGTGAGAAGCCATAAGAGACCGGTCCACGGCCGTCCGAGATAGAACCGGGCAGGCCGCAGATCGCGCCGAAGCCCAGCAGCCACAAAATGTAAGAAGCGAGCGTCGACTTCCGGTTCATGGATCTTCCTTCGCAACGGTTAGCCGGGGCGAAAATGGGGTGTCGCCGGGTCGTTGGAAAGGTCGCCGGGTCATTGAGTCCTCAACG
This sequence comes from Aurantimonas sp. C2-5-R2, assembly GCF_036549495.1. Taxonomy (NCBI): domain Bacteria; kingdom Pseudomonadati; phylum Pseudomonadota; class Alphaproteobacteria; order Hyphomicrobiales; family Aurantimonadaceae; genus Aurantimonas; species Aurantimonas sp. C2-5-R2. The sequence continues at coordinate 25,601 of NZ_JAZHLJ010000025.1, read as the reverse complement.
TGGCGCCGGGCGGCGCCTGAGATCTACAGTCGTGCCCGCTCAGCGACCGCGTTTGAAGCCGCCGAGCACGCCGCGCAGGATCGCCCGCGTCACGGTCGAGGCGACGGTTCGGCCTACCTGCTTCATCACTGTTTCGGTCAGCGTCTGCCGTTGGTAGCCGGACGAACGACGCCGCCGCTTCGGCGCCGACCGCCGGCGCGGCGCTTTATCATCGTCGTATTCCTCGACTTCCTGGGTATCGTCGCGCCCGCCACCGCCGAGCCCGAAATCGGGAAGCTGAAAGCCGGTTCGCGTGCGCCGCCCTTCCGCCGCCTCCGCCCGCCGCGTCGATTCACCCTCGCGGCTCGCCTTCTCCGTCTCGGCTTCGAGCCGACGTTGCTCTTCTTCCTGCCGAAGCTCGGCCTCGGCCCGGCCAACCAGCATCTCATAGGCCGACTCCGGGTCGATCGCCTGATCATACTGCCCCGCGACCGGGCTCTTGGCGATGATCGCGTCGCGCTCCGCGTCATTGAGCGGACCCAGACGCGCCGAGGGCGGACGGATCAGCGTGCGTTCGACCATCGACGGCACGCCTTTCTCGCCCAAGGTGGACACCAGCACCTCGCCGACGCCGAGCTGGGTGATCGCCTCATAGGCGTCGAATTCCGGATTGGGGCGGAACGTGTCGGCCGCCGTCTTCACCGCCTTTTGTTCGCGAGGCGTATAGGCACGCAGCGCGTGCTGGACGCGATTGCCAAGCTGGGCCAGTACGCCATCCGGCACGTCGAGCGGATTCTGGGTGACGAAATAGACGCCGACACCCTTGGAGCGGATCAGCTTGACCACTTGCTCGACCCGGTCGACGAGGATCTTCGGGGCGTCGTCGAATAGCAGATGCGCCTCGTCGAAGAAGAAGACCAGCTTCGGCTTCTCGGGGTCGCCGATTTCGGGCAACTCCTCGAACAGTTCCGACAGCAGCCACAAGAGGAAGGTCGCATAGAGGCGCGGATTCATCATCAGCTTGTCAGCGGCCAGAATGTTTACCATGCCCCGACCGTCGCGGTCGGTGCGCATCAGGTCGGCGATCTTGAGCGCCGGCTCGCCGAAGAAGCTTTCGGCGCCTTGCTGTTCGAGCACCAGCAGCGAGCGCTGGATCGCTCCGACCGACGCCTTGGCGACATTGCCGTAGAGCTTGGAGATGTCGCCGGCATTTTCCGAAAGATGCGCCAGCATCGCCTGCAAATCCTTGAGGTCGAGCAGCAACAGCCCCTCCTCGTCGGCGATCTTGAACGCGATGTTGAGAACGCCTTCCTGGGCGTCCGACAGGTTCATCAGGCGCGAAAGCAGCAGCGGCCCCATCTCGGAGATGGTGGTGCGGATCGGGTGACCCTTCTCGCCGAAGATGTCCCAGAACACCACCGGGTAGAAGTCGTTGTAATACGGGTCCAGGCCGATTTTTTCCGCCCGCTCCACCAGGAAGTCCTTGGCCTCGCCGCGCATGGAAATGCCCGACAGGTCGCCCTTGATGTCGGCACAGAAAACCGGCACGCCCGCTTCCGAGAAACCTTCAGCGAGGATCTGCAACGTCACCGTCTTGCCGGTTCCGGTCGCACCGGTGACCAAGCCGTGGCGATTGGCGAGCTTGAGGTCGAGATACTCGCCCTTCTTGATCGCGTCCTGCGGGTCACGGCTGCTCCCCAGAAAAATCCGACCTGTTTCCTGCATCCAGCATCCCTCGCTCATTGACCATTGGGGTTATAGCCGGCCAGCGGCTTGGAACAAGCGCGGCGAGCGATAAGCGCGCGTTCGTCGATTGCGTCGGCGATCAGGCTTTGCCAAGCTTTGCAGCAACCGGCCCCCTCTTTCCGAGGCGCGGCGGCAGGAGGAGATGTCCATGGACGAGCTGTTGGCGAAAATCGCGGCGGAGACGGGTCTTGAGTCATCCACCGCCAAGGTCGCGATCGGTCATATCCTGACCTATCTCAAGGCCGAAAGTGACGATCCCGCCGTCGGCAAGATGATTGCCGAAACGCCGGGGGCTTCGGACGCGATCGCTACGACCGGTGGCGACGACGAGGGTGGTTTCCTTGGCGCCGCGATGGGCGGCGGCATCATGGGGCTCGGTTCGAAGCTGATGGGGCTCGGCCTCGACATGGGTCAGATTCAGATCGTCGCGCGCGAACTCGCCGCCTTCGCGAAAGCCCATTCCGATCCCGAAACCGTCGATCGCGCACTGGCGTCGGTGCCCGGATTGTCGTCCTTCGTCTGACCGCGGCATCGGAAACTCTGCCAGGCTTTCACCGCATCGACCAATCTCGCCAAAAGCACTCATCCCACCAAACGGTTATGGAATACCGGCCGAGACTGACGTATGGTCGTGGGATAAACGCAGGGGTTCGTTACCAGCAGGGGCCGTGGCGCAGATCGAGGATCCAAGTGCCGCGGAATATTGTCACTGATGAGTGTCGAAGCGGACGTCGCTCGCTCGCTGCCCGACAGGCTGCGATCTTTCCTGTCGTCGCCCAGACGGGCGCGATGGGCGATGCTTTCGCGCGCCATGCGGAGACCGCCTCTCCTCGCCCATCTCGTGCTGTTTGCTCTGATCGTCCTCATTCCCGCGCTGCTGTTCAGCGCGTTTCTGGTGCTGCAGTTCTCCGAACAGCAACGTGAAATCGCGGCCGCGCAAGTGAACGATACGGCCGAAATCGTCTCCAACGCCGTCGATCGGGATATTTACGGCATGATCACCAGCGGCAAGGTGCTGGCCTCCTCGCCGTCTCTGGTAAACGGACAACTCGCCGGCTTTCACGAGCGAACAGTAGCCGCTCTCAGAACTACCGAGACCAATGCCGAGTTGATCGACCCGGCGCTTGGAGTCGTCGTTTCGACGCTGGAGCCTTATCCCCCCGCGCCGAGGAAGAGCGAGTATACAAAGACCATCGAGCAGGTGTTCAAGACCCGTCGGCCGCTGGTCTCCGGCGTGTTCTTCGGCGCGCGGGCCGACCGCTTCATGTTCCATGTCGCGGTCCCGGTGATGCGGGATCAGACGGTCACCTATGTGCTGGTGATCAACAAGGCCGCCGATGCCCTCGACGCCGTCATCGCAAATCGGAACCTGCCGCGCGAATGGTCCGCGATCATCAAGGACGCCGAAGGCCGGCGCGTTTTTGCCGCGGTAACCAGCGAGGGACGGATGGAAGCCCAGCAAGGGATTTCCTACGACAACCCGTCGATCATGGAAACGCTGGGCGCGCGAATGAGCAACGATCTCATCGAGGCGTCGACGGTCTCCAGCCTGTCCAACTGGACGACCACCGTCGCCGTGCCCAACGCCGTCATCGTCCGACCGGCACTCAGATCCTGGATACTTTTGATGAGTGCCGGGATCCTGCTTCTGCTGTTCTCGATCATGCTTGGCATCATTTTCGGCCGACGCATTGCGGCGCCGATCCTGCAATTGTCGCAGCAGGCCGAGGCGATCGGCAAGGGCGAACCGGCAATGCCGTTTGCGACCGACATCGCGGAGATCGGCGCGGTCTCGAAGGTTCTGGCGCAGGCCTCGCGCGAGCGCCGCGAGGCCGAGGAGCAGAACCGCTTTCTCATGCGCGAGATGACCCATCGCGCCAAGAACCAGTATGCGCTCATCGCCGCCATCGCCCGGCGCGCCGCAAAGGAGAGCGCCAATACCAAGCAGTTCCTGGACACGCTATCGGAGGCGTTGAGCTCGCTGGCGCGGTCCGCCGACTTGCTCGCCGGTAGCGGCTGGGAAAGCGCCATGCTGGCCGACCTCGTTGACAGCCAACTCAAGGCGTTCGGCGCCGGCGGCGAGCAAATCGAACTGGACGGCCCCGCCATTCGCCTCAATTCGACCGCAGCACAGACGATCGGGCTCGCACTGCACGAATTGGCGACAAACGCGGCCAAGTACGGCTCGCTCTCGGTTGCCGATGGAACCGTGAAAATATCATGGTCGATCGCCGAGAAGTTCGAGCTTATCTGGCGTGAAATCGGCGGCCCAACGGTCGTCGAACCCAAACACGCCGGATTCGGCACACTCATCACCCAGAAGATGACATCGCGGGGCTTGGGCGGGGCGGTCGAGATGAACTACGCCCCGGCCGGCGTCGTCTGGAAGCTGGTCGCGCCCAAAGATGCCGTCATCGCGTGCGACTAGAGCATGGAACGCCCCGTGCAGGGGACGTGAGCCGAAGGCTGCATTTCGCCGACGCCGGAGAGGCGCTATTGAGGCGGGTGTCGAAGGTCGCTTTGGGATCGCTGCGAAGGCGAAACGCGGTGCGGCCTACAGGGAGGTGCAATGACGGCGCTGACAATCGAGACGATCGATTTTCCTCAAGCTGACGATGCCGCATGGCGGAGCCTGGTGGAAAAGGGCCTGAAGGGTCGGGATTTCGAGTCGCTTGCCGCGCGGGCCGAGGACGGTTTTACCTACGGCCCCCTGCACGACCGCAAGCGCGACGCGTCTGCGCTCGCATGCTCGACGGGCGGGCGATGGGCGATCCTGCAGCGCGTCGATGATCCCGACGCCGCGCGCGCCAATACGCAGGTGCTGGCGGATCTGGAAGGCGGCGCCGATGGTCTGTCTTTGGTTTTCGCCGGGTCGGCATCGGCGCACGGGTTTGGACTTCCGATGGAAGGCGATGCGATCGCCCGCGCGCTCGCCGGCGTGAAGCTGGAGATGATCTCGCTGAGGATCGAGCCGCATATGGACGCGCGGCGCGCCGTCGAGACGATCCGCACGCTGGCGAAAGATCGCGGCCAGGATTTCGAGACGCTTTCCCTCGACCTGTGCCTCGACGCGATCGGTCCGTTTGCCTTTACGGGAAGCTTTCCCGGTCCCGAAAGTGATTTTCGGGCGCATTCGGGCCGTGCCACGAAGTCGCTACGCGGGAGCGGCTTTCGCGGCCGTATCGCCGAGGCGGACGGGCGCGTCTTCCACGACGCGGGCGCAACCGCCGGACAGGAACTCGGCGCCGTGCTGGCGACGGCGCTCTATTACCTCAGGGCGATGCTCGATGCCGGCCTCGGCCTCTCCGATGCGGCGGCGGCGATCGGCTTCACCCTGGCAGTCGATCAACGGCAGTTCGAGCAGACCGCGAAACTGCGGGCCTTGCGTCTTCTCTGGGCCAAATTGCTGGAGGAATGCGGCGATTCGGCCCCGCCTGCTGCCCGCATCCACGCCGAGACCTCCTGGCGCATGATGGCGGCCAAAGACCCGCACACCAACATCCTGCGTGCGACGATCGCTGCCTTCGCGGCCGGAACCGGCGGCGCCGACAGCCTGTCCGTTCTGCCATACACCGCCCCGCTCGGCCTTGCAGATCCTGCCGCGCGGCGACTGGCCCGCAATATCCAGATCATCCTGCAGGATGAAACCGGCCTGGCGCGTGTGACTGATCCGGCGGCAGGTTCCGGCGGCATCGAGGCACTTACCGATCTGACGGCGGAGGTCGCCTGGAGCGAATTCCAGAAGATCGAGGCCGAAGGCGGCATCTTCGCGAGCCTTTCCGCCGGGGTCCTGCAAAACCGCATCCTGGACGCCAGAGCCGCCGAACTCGCGGAGGGGAAAACCGTCATCGTCGGCGCTAACCTCTATCCGCTCGATGAGGAGCGACATCACGTTCTCCTGGGGCAGGCCCCCGGCACCGAGCCGCCGCCACAGCCGACCGGGCAAACCCGCTGCGAGCCGCTGCGCCCATACCGAACCAGCGAGACCGTGGAGGCATCGACGTGACCAAGGTTCCTGATTTCACCCGCATCGCGTGGAGCCGGCCGACGCAGCCCGCCCTCGCGAAGACGCTTGGCGAGTCCTTCGAGACGCCGGAGGGAATCCCGATCGCGGGGGCCTATGGCGCCGAGGATATCGCGGACCTGCCGTTCCTGGACACCTATCCGGGCATCGCTCCATACGTGCGTGGCCCCTACCCCACCATGTATGTCGAAAAGCCCTGGACGATCCGGCAATATGCCGGTTTCTCGACAGCGCAGAAGTCGAACGCCTTCTATCGCCGCAATCTCGCGGCCGGACAGAAGGGCCTGTCGGTCGCCTTCGATCTCGCCACCCACCGCGGTTACGATTCCGACCATCCGCGCGTCGCGGGCGACGTCGGCATGGCGGGCGTCGCGATCGATTCGATCATCGATATGCGTCAGCTCTTCGACGGCATTCCGCTCGATGAAATGAGCGTCTCTATGACGATGAACGGCGCGGTGCTGCCGGTTCTGGCGCTCTATGTCGCGGCCGCCGAAGAGCAGGGCATTGCCCAGAAGGATCTGTCGGGGACCATTCAGAACGACATCCTGAAGGAGTTCATGGTCCGTAACACCTATATCTACCCGCCCAAACATTCGATGCGGATCATTTCGGATATCTTCGCCTACACCTCGAAGCACATGCCGAAATACAACTCGATTTCGATTTCCGGCTATCACATGCAGGAAGCCGGGGCTACGGCGGATCTGGAACTCGCCTATACCATCGCTGACGGCATCGAATATGCCCGGGCGGGCGTCGCGACGGGTCTCGACATCGATCACTTCGCCCCCCGCCTGTCGTTCTTCTGGGCGGTGGGCATGAACTTCTTCATGGAGGTCGCCAAGCTCCGCGCGGCGCGGCTGATCTGGGCCGCGCTCATGCAGAAGAACTTCGCGCCGAAGGATCCGCGCTCGCTGTCGCTGCGCACCCATTGTCAGACCTCGGGCTGGTCGCTGACGGCCCAGGATGTCATGAACAACGCGGTCAGAACCTGCGTCGAGGCGATGGCAGCGACGCAAGGCCATACCCAGTCGCTGCACACCAACTCTTTCGACGAAGCGCTGGCGCTGCCGACCGACTTTTCCGCCCGGATCGCCCGCAACACCCAGCATGTGCTGGCCCGCGAATCCGGCACCACATCCCCGATCGATCCCTGGGGCGGTTCGGCGTATGTCGAACGGCTGACGCATCTGCTCGCGGAGAAGGCCCTTGCCCACATCGCCGAGGTTGAGGAGATGGGCGGCATGGCTGCGGCCATCGAAAAGGGCCTGCCCAAACTCAGGATCGAGGAAGCGGCAGCCAGGACCCAGGCACAGATCGATTCCGGCGCCCAGACCGTCGTCGGGGTCAACAAATTCCTCAATGATGTCACCGACGACATCGACGTGCTCTCCGTCGACAACGCCGAGGTGCGGCGCCAGCAGATCGAAAAGCTCAAGCGCCTCAAGGCCGAGCGCGACGACACCGCGACGCATGCCGCCCTGGCGGCGCTGACGGCGTCGGCCGAGCGTGGCGACGGCAATCTCCTGGAACTGTCGATCGCCGCGGCCCATGCCAAGGCGACCGTCGGCGAAATGACTGGGGCGCTGGAAAAGGTATTCAGCCGGCATGTCGCGACGACGAAGGTCATCGCCGGCGTCTACAAAAGGGAGGCCGGCGCGATGGCGGGGCGGATCGAACATATCCAGGCGATGAGCGCGGCTTTTGCCGAGGCCGAGGGCCGCCGGCCGCGCATTCTTGTCGCCAAGATGGGCCAGGACGGCCACGATCGCGGCCAGAAGGTCATCGCCTCGGCCTTCGCCGATCTCGGCTTCGACGTCGACATCGGCCCGCTATTTCAAACGCCCGAGGAAGCGGCCCGCCAGGCCGTCGAGAACGACGTCCACATCGTCGGCGCCTCGTCGCTGGCGGCCGGGCATCTGACCCTCGTTCCGGCGTTGAAGGCGGCGCTGGAAGCGGAGGGACGCGGCGACATCATGATCGTCGTTGGCGGCGTCATCCCGCCGAAGGACGTCGACACCCTCAAGGCGGCCGGGGCCGCCGCCATCTTCCTGCCGGGAACGGTCGTCGCCGAAGCGGCCGAGGACTTGCTGCGAGCCCTTTCCCGTCACCTTGGCCATGAGAAGGCGGCGGCCGAATAGTCTCTTGCCACTCCCTTGGTTCAACATTAGTTATAACGCCAGAACCTGGAGATCGGAGGCATTGCCATGAACACCGTCATTCGCAAGATCGGCAATTCCGAAGGTGTGATCCTGCCCAGGGAGGTGCTGGAACAGGCGGGATTTGCCACCGGCGACTCTCTTGAAATCGTCCGGACTCCCGATGGCGTTCAATTGGTTCGGGCAGATTCGCCCTTCGGCCGTCAGATGCGTTCGGCCCGCGAGGGGATGCAGAAATATCGTACTGCCCTGCGTGAACTGGCGAAATGACCATTGAGTGGTTGAGCCGGGAGGTCGTGGAGGCCATTCACTACGAACAATTGTCGGAGCATGGCGGGCTCGCCGGGATCAGAGACGAGAACGCGCTGGAAGCTGCACTGGATCGGCCGCTGAATAAGGCGGCTTATGATGAGCCCGACCTTTTCGATCTTGCCGCCGCCTATTTGTATGGCATCGCTCGCAATCACCCTTTCAGCGATGGCAACAAGCGGACCGCCTATCTCGCCGCCTACGTCTTTCTCGACATTAACGGCTACGACATCACCGCCGACAACGGCATGGTCTACCAGTTCGTCATGGATGTCGCGGCTGGCGCCGTCGGCGAGGACAGCGCCGCGCGCTGGTTCCGCGATTTCACGGAAAAGCGTCGATGATCGAGGCCTATGTCCCGAGCGGTGCCAGAATGCACGCGGTCCGGGCATCGCCCGACGCAATCCCGACCGAGGCTGTCTGGATCGACCTGCTCGATCCGCATCCAGACGAAATCGCCGCCGTCGAACAGTTATGCGGCATCGACGTGCCGACCCGCGAAGAAATGGTCGAGATCGAGGTGTCGAGCCGGCTCTATTCCGAGGACGACGCCGACTTCATGACGGCCTCGGTCGTGTTCGGGTTGGACGGCGGCAAGCCGTCTTTCGCCCCGGTCACCTTCATGCTCGCCGACCGCCGGCTGATCACGCTGCGCTATAGCGCGCCGAAAAGCTTTGCAATCTACGCGACCAAGCTCTGCCGCGAGACACCGCGCCATGGTGGCGCTGCGGACAGCGGCGCCCAGCCCGGCGCCGCCGAAAAGCCGGCCGTCAGCCGCGGCGATCGGCCGCCGTCGGCGGACACGATCCTGATCGGGCTTCTCGAGACAGTGATCGACCGGGTCGCGGACCTCCTCGAGACCATCTCGGCGGACCTGGACAGCATCGGCGAGGACATCTTCTCCTCTTCGGCGCGCAAGAAGCCGACCGGCACCAAGGATTTCAAATCGCTGCTGCGGCGCATCGGAGCGGCCGGCGACCTCACCTCCCGCGCGCGGGAGGGCCTGGCGACGCTCGATCGCCTGCTCCCGTTTCTTCAGCTTGCCCTCGACCGCCGCAAATCCAGCGCCAAAGACGCCAAGCCGCGCGTGAAGGCGATGGCAAGGGACGTCCATTCGCTCAACGACTTCGTCACGTTCCTGTCCAACAAGACAACATTCCTGCTCGACACCACGGTCGGCATGATCTCGATCGAGCAGAACGCCATTATCAAAATCTTCTCGGTCGCCGCCGTCGCCTTCTTGCCGCCAACCCTGATCGCCTCGATCTACGGCATGAATTTCCGTTTCATGCCCGAACTCGGCTGGACCTTCGGCTATCCTGCCGCGCTCGCGCTGATGGTGGTCTCGGCGATCGTTCCAATGCTGTTCTTTCGGTACAAGAACTGGCTGTAGCCCAGCAACCCTGAGTGGTAAAATCTAGCATAAATTTGTTTTTAATCGTCACACTGTATTCTGGATTCCTTCGGTTGATTGGAGCGATGGTGCAGTTCGCGATTAAGAGGCTTCAGGCGATCCAGGCTGGCAGGCGCCCCGATCGTTACAAACAGATGCTCTTCGCCGACGCTGGCAATTTTGCTCGCGGGTGCGCCTTTACGCTTGTCGCTTGCATTGCGACGGCGATACAGACCGATATGCCGAGCGTCTGGGCAATCTTTGCCGCATTGAGCTTGGTAACGACCGTCCGCGTATCAGCGATCTATTATGGCGCACGGCGTGCCGACGACGACCGCGAGTCCGTCGCTATCGCGAAGCGCTTTTACGAGGTGACAGGCGTCATTCACGTCCTTCTCATCGGCGTTTGGCCGATGGTGATTTTCGCAGCTGACCAAACCTATGTCGCAGCCGAACTTTTTTCGTTCGCGACAGCCTTGTGTTTTATGACAGGCCTCGTTGGACGAAATTACGCCTCCAGAAAGCTGGTTGTCCTGCAGTTGTCGGCGGCCGGTGTCCCTATGTCCCTCGGACTCGCTTGGCAGATGGACGCATGGCACCTCCTTTTCGCTGCCCTTTTCGTGATGTTCTGCATGACCTTGCTTAGGATCGCGGACGGAATGCGGGGAATGATGGAAGAGACCGTTGCGGTTGCCCAGCAAAACTTTCATCTCGCTCACATCGACGGCCTTACCGGCTTGCCGAACAAGGGCCAGATGGTCCGTATTCTCGATACCGCGATCCATCACGGGGAGGCGATTGCGTTGCATTTCGTCGATCTCGACCGTTTCAAGCGCTTGAACGACACTTACGGTCACGCATTCGGGGATCGCGTCCTGGCCATCGCCGCGCGTCGCATGGAGGAGGTGAGCGAGGATGAGACTGTCGTTTCCCGATTTTCCGGCGACGAGTTCGTGATCCTGCAGCATCTGAACGGCGAACCGCGGCAGGAAGCGACCCGCTTCGCCAATCTTCTGATCACCGCGTTAGCGAACCCGCTCTCGATCGACGGAATATCGGTCACATCGAAATGCAGCGTCGGCACCGCGCTCTTTCCCGGCGACGCTCGAACAACCGCCGAGTTGCTTCAGCGCGCAGATCTTGCGCTTTATAAATCGAAGTCCGCGGGACGCGGGAGGCACTCGCGATTCGACGCCGAGATGGAGAGCGTCGAGATCGAACGCATGAGGATCGAGTCAAATCTGCGCAGAGCGCTCGATGCAAACGAACTGACATTTGTATTTCAACCCATCGTCAATCCCCAATACGGCCGCATCAGCACATGTGAGGCCCTCTTGCGTTGGGATGATCCCGTCCATGGCGCGATTTCCCCGGCGGTTTTCTTGCCAATCGCCGAGGAAAGCGGCCTTATGCCGGCAATCACCGATTATACCATCGACATGGCATGCGCGGCGGTCGCTACTTGGCCCCCCAATAAACGGGTTGCCGTCAATATTTCACCGAGCCAGCTGAATCGCGACGACATCGTCGATGTCATACTTCGATCTGCGGCCCGCCACTCGGTCGCCCCATCGCAGCTTGAGGTCGAGATAACCGAAAATATCTTTCTCGATCGCGATCCGGAAATTTTTCGACGGCTCGATATCTTGCACGCAACCGGGATCAGACTGTCCCTTGACGACTTCGGGACCGGCTATTCAAATCTCGAATATATCACTCGGCTACCCCTCGATAAGGTCAAGATTGACCGGCGTTTCATACGAGAGGCGCTTGAGAACAACAGGGAGCGCGCCTTGCTCCGTGGCATTCTCGGCTTGGTCGAATCCATCGGACTTGGCGTAGTGGTGGAGGGCGTCGAGCGAACCGATCAACTGGAATTTCTCACTGCAGAACTACCGTCAGCGGAGATTCAGGGCTTCATTTACGGCCCTCCGTTGCGCCCCGAGATGATCCGGGATCTGCTCCTGGCCGGCCGGCCGCCCGTCCAATCGGAAAGTAACACGGCAGCCGCGAGCGCCCTCCAAACGCTTTGTTAACCCTTACCAAACATTTATTGCATCGTTACAATTTTCGCTATCGTGAATGACAAATAATTAAGCTAGACTGCCTTTGCTATTTGTAGAGGCGCAACAAATGTCCAGATTTTCGCGACGAATATCCCGCGACCCCGATAGCAATAATACCGATATCCTTGCGATAACCGATTATCATATCGCAAATAATACAAAGAGTCGGGATGATATATATCGATTGCGCTATCGATCCTACCGTAGGGAAGGAATAATATCAGAAAATTCAAGACAGTTCTTTTTCGATAAATATGATTTCGACCCCAATGCTGTTGTCTTCGGAACTCATATCAATGACTACCTTGCCGGCTCAATCCGCATTCATCTGCTTTCCAAAGAGAACCCTACAAGTCCTGCGCACGACACCTATCACGATATTCTGAGTCCGCTTCTGCGGAATGCCGAAACGATGATCGATCCGAGCCGGTTCGTAATTGACCCGGAGGCCCGAACAACGCCACTCTTGCCATTCTCTGTGATCAGGCTGGCCTGTATGATGGCCGAGCATTTCGAGTCCGATTGGATGCTCGCCACCGTTCGGCCCGAGCACGCGGCGTTCTATAAGCGTTTCTGCTCGTTAGAACCGATGTCCGAGCTGCGTCCCTATCCCGGACTGAGCTGTCCACTCATGCTGCTCGGGGCACGCAACAAAGATGTCCAGGATCATGTGTTCGCGCGGTATCCGATCTTTTCGTCCACCCTTGCTGAGCGCCTTGCCTTGTTCGGTACCGAGCGGGCGATCGAGCGCTTCGGCATGGGTCCGGCCAACGATAGCGACGACAATTCTCCCCAACTTCTCCGAGAGCACTCGTCCGGACAATTGTAACGAGCGGGCAGTGCGATCTGCCTGACTCTCATCTTTTCCGAAACCCGCGATAGGTCGCCGCGCCGGGATCGGCAACCGTCGAGGCCTCGGTCGTGGCGATCTCGCCGAGCCGTTCGTGGAAATCGGATTTGACGCAGGCGGGGTCCGCGTTCGCCGGGTCGCCGGTCAGCGCCAGCGCCTGGCAGCGGCAGCCGCCATAGTCGACATGCCGGCGCTCGCAGGAACGGCAAGGCTCCTTCATCCAGGCAGTGCCGCGATAGGCTTCGAAGGCCGGCGACGACGCCCAGATATCGGCGAGGGAATGGTCCCTCACCGACCAGAATTCCAGATGCTCGATCGTCTCGGCCGCGTGGCAGGGCAGCGCCTTGCCGGCCGGCGTCACACTCAGCGTGCGTGTCCCCCAGCCGCCGTTACAGAGCTTGGGATATTTCGCGTAGTAGTCCGGGAAGACGGCGTCGATGACCAGCGTGCCCTTCAGCCGCTCGCGCGCCGCCTCGACCTCCCCGATCGTCCGGTCGACGTCCTCACGCGCGGGCATCAGCTGCGCCCGGTTCTTCAGCGCCCAGCCGTAATATTGCGTATGTGCGATCTCCATCCGCTTGGCGCCGAAGGCGACGGCCTTGTTGATCATGTCCGGCAACTGATGGATGTTCATCCGGTGGATCACCGCGTTGAGGGTCAGCGGGAAGCCGCGCGCGACCACCGCGCGGGCGAAGACCTCTTTCTTCTCAAAGCCCCCCTTGTAGCCCGCCACCCGTTCGGTCACGCCGGCGTCGGCGCCTTGCAGCGACAGCTGGATGTGGTCGCAGCCGGCTTCGAACAGGGCGTCGAGCTGCGCCTCCGAAACGCCGATCCCCGAGGTGATCAGATTGGTGTAGAGCCCGACCTCGGCGGCGTGGCGGGTCAGTTCGACGATGTCCTTGCGGGCGGTTGGTTCGCCGCCGGACAGATGGATATGGATGACTCCGAGTTCGGCCGCCTCGGTGAAGACCCGCTTCCAAGTCTCGGTGTCGAGCTCGGACGATCGCGTGTCGAGCTCGAGCGGGTTCGAGCAATAGGTGCAGCGCAGCGGGCAGCGGTGGGTCAGCTCGGCCAACAGGCCCAGCGGCGGTTGCGGCGCCGGCCGCTCCGCCGCTTCGGCGGCGGGCTTGGGAAAGACCGCCTCGTTCATAGCGTCACCATCTGCTTGTCGCGAAGCTCGATGAGGAAACTCTCGACATCCGGGCGGATCGTCGCTTCGTCCGCCGTAAACGTCTCCGTCAGCTGTCGCAGGATATCCCCGAACGTGGTCTTGCCATCCACCCGCTTGAGGATTTCCGTCGAAACCTGATCGGCGTTGAAGATGCGTTCCGGCCCGACCAGGATGAACTGGCCGCGCGTCTTGTCCTCGCGAAAGCGAACGCCGTGCGGCAGTTTGGGCACCGTATCGTCGGCGATCGCGGTCATGCCGCCCCGCCTCCTTCCCGTAACCCTTCGCCCGGACGCCACGCGTCCGGCGGGGTCAGTCCCGGCTCGACATAGGCGAAATGCAGGGCATCGAGTTGCGCCCAGAGCACCTGGCACTTGAACCGCAAGGCGTCGAGGACGGCGCGCTGTTCCTCGGGCCGGCGTGCATTGTCGAGGCAATAGGCGAGCGCGAAATCGGAATCGCGCTTGGCCTGCACTGGCCGCTTGTCGAAATAGGTCAGCGTTTCCTTCGAGATGAAGTCGTAATGCTCCAGCATCCCCTGCACGCGAGTGCCAATGACATTTGGCGAGAATAGTTCAGTCAGCGACGAGGCGATGGCTTCCAGCAGCGTCCCCTCCTGGACGAAATGGACATAAGCATCGACCGCAAAGCGCGTACCGGCAAGAATGCCGACGCCGGATTCCACATAGGCGCGATCGAGACCGACGCCGTCGGTGAGCGCGATCCATTTCTCGATGCCGCCGCGCTGCCCCTCCTCGCCGTCATGGTCGATGATCCGCTGGCGCCATTCGCGCCGCAGTTCGGCAGTCTGCAGCCGGGCGAGAATGTAGGCATCCTTCACCGGGATCTGCGACTGGTAATAATAACGGTTGAGCGCCCAAGCCTGCACCTGCGTCTTTGTCAATTCGCCGTTCTGCAATCGCTGCTGAAACGGATGCAGATGGTGATAGCGCTCCGCTCCAATCCGCCGCAGCGCCGCCTCGAAATCCTCGCGTCCCATCATGGCTTTCATGGCACGATCTCCATCCCGTCTTTCGCCACCTGCCAACCGGCAGCCTCCACCATTTGCCGCTCCCTGGAATCCTCGATCAGGATCGGATTGGTGTTGTTGATGTGAATGTAGGTGCGGCTTGCGATTTTGAGCCCGTCGAAGGCCGCCAGGCTGCCGCCCTCGCCGGTGATCGGCATATGGCCCATCCGGCGACCGGTCTTCTGGCCCACACCGGCCTTGGCCATCTCGTCGTCGGTGAACACGGTGCCGTCGAACAAGAGTGCGTCGGCCTCCCTGACCCTGTCACGCAGCCGATCGGGGACGGTGGCGCAACCGGGGATGTAATAAGCCGTCTTGCCGTTTGCCGTCAGTCGGACACCGATCGTCATCTCGCCTTCCTCGCCGACATCGACCTCGCCTTCTTCCAGGTAGAGCGGCACTTTGCCGGGAACGGGGAACACCTCGACTTGAAGTCCCGGCACCGGCTCGAACGTCGCCCCCATCATCACTGGCCGTCTCGTCACATGCGCGGGATCGAGAACCGAAAAGATCGGGTTGTCGGCGATGACGCCGAGAACGCCAGCCGTGCCGTAGAGCGGGAACGACTGTTTCTCGCGCAAGGTCAAAAGGCCGGCGACATGATCGACATCGCCGTTGGTCACCAGGACCGCGCCGATGGGCGAGGCCCGCCGCTGATCCGCGGACGCCCCGGCCGCCGGCTGCAAAGGTGGTGAGCGCAAAATCTGCTCGCGCAGATCCGGCGATGCGTTGATCAGCAGCCAATTGCGTCCGTCGGCGGTCGCGGCGATCGAGGATTGCGACCGCGCCGACACGCGGTTGTCGCCGGCCCAATAGAGCCGGCACACATCGCACAGGCAATTCCATTGCGGATAGCCGCCGCCGGCAGCCGAGCCCAAAATGAAAAGCCGCAGGCGGGCCTCGACCCGCCCGCGGCTGTCAGGTGCTGCCACCGATTAGAATTCGATCGGCATATAGCCGTTGATTTCCATCGCGAGGCAGACTTCCGTGAGAACAGGTTTGTTCCAGGCCATGGTACTTCTCCCAAAGCATGGCGGCTGGCGATAAGAGCAAAGCCGCCTTTAATCGTTGCCCACCATCGAAGGCCTAGCAAACATGGCGTTCCTTCGGTAGTCATTGCCGTTCACAAGCCCGTTTCAGGCCCGAGATCGGGAGGTTTTCCCACATCCTCGACGGCGCCCGACCGGGGCCACCGACAGCCCGCCCACACCGGTGATCATGACCCCTTTGCCCGATCCCGACGACCTGGCCGACCGCATCCGCAAAGGCGAGCGCGCCGCGCTGAGCCGCGCCATCACTCTGGTCGAATCGACCCGGCCCGAGCACAGGGGCGTCGCCGCCGCCGTCCTCGATCGGCTCGCCCCCGACACCGGCGGCGCGATCCGCATCGGCGTCAGCGGTGTTCCCGGCGTCGGCAAGTCGACGCTGCTCGATGCCTTCGGCTCGATGCTGACGACCAAGGGTCACAAGGTCGCGGTGCTGGCAGTGGACCCCTCATCGGTCCGCTCCGGCGGCTCGATCCTTGGCGACAAGACGCGGATGGCGCGCCTTGCCGTCGACGCCAATGCCTTCATCCGACCCTCCCCGTCCTCCGGCACGCTCGGCGGCGTCGCCGCGAAGACGCGCGAGACGATGCTGCTTTGCGAGGCGGCGGGGTTCGACGTCGTCATCGTCGAGACGATGGGCGTCGGCCAGGCCGAGGTCAGCGTCGCGGACATGGTCGATCTCGTGCTGCTGCTGATGATCGCCGGCGGCGGCGACGAGTTGCAGGGCATCAAGAAGGGCATTCTCGAAGTCGCCGACATCATCGCCATGAACAAGGCAGACGGCGACAATGCCGGGCCGGCGCGGGCCGCCGCCGCCGAAATCCGCTCCGCCCTCAATATCCTGGCGCCGCGTTCGGCAGCCTGGACCGTCCCGGTGCTCGCCGTCTCCGGCATGACCGGCGCCGGTCTTGACGATTTGTGGACCGACATCGAGCGGTTCCGCGACATCCACCGCCGCGACGGCTCATGGGACGGTCGACGGGCCGAGCAGCGGGTGCGCTGGCTCTGGACCAGCCTTGACGAGGGCCTACGCCGGCGCATTCTGTCCGGGGCTCGCTGGCGCGCCGAAATCACCGCTGGGGAGGAGGTCGTGAGGGAAGGCGAACGGGCGCCGAGCGCCGTCGCCGAAGCCATCCTCGACCGGCTGGGGTTGCCGAACAGACCTGAGAACGGGCAAGACTGACGACGGCCCGCAGCCGTCTCCAGTGATCGCCAGCCACATACGAGGAATCCTTCATGTCTGCTTCAAGACCCGACAAGACCGATCGGCTGGCCGTGCTGATCGATGCCGACAACGCCTCCTCACGCATCGCCGACGGCCTGTTCGAGGAGATTGCCAAGATCGGCGAGGCGAGCGTGAGGCGCATCTACGGCGATTTCTCCAGCCAGCGTTCCAAGGGTTGGGCGGACGTCTTATCGCGCCATGCGATCATCCCGCAGCAGCAATTCGCCTATACGACCGGCAAGAATGCCTCCGACATAACCCTCGTCATCGACGCCATGGACCTTCTCCATAGCGGCCGGTTCGACGGCTTCTGTCTGGTCTCGTCGGACAGCGACTTCACCCGGCTCGCCGCCCGCATCCGCGAACAGGGCGTCGACGTCTACGGCTTCGGCGAGCAGAAGACGCCGGAAAGTTTCCGGCAGGCGTGCCGGCGCTTCATCTACACCGAGAACCTCCTGCCCGGCCGGGTCACGGCGGAGAAAAACAACGGCGACGCGCCCCCACTGGCCAAGCCGCAGCAGGCGGCAGACCTTCTCAAGCGGGTGATCGAGCAGATGGACACCGAGGATGGCTGGGTGAATCTCGGCAGTTTCGGCAAGCAGCTTCTCAACCTCTCCTCGGACTTCGATCCGCGCACCTACGGCTTCAAGAAATTGAGCGATCTGGTGCGCTCGACCAAACTGTTCGAGGTCGACGACCCGGAAGGCGGCAGCGTCGAAATCCGGCTGAAGCCGCAGGCGGCGGAAAAACCCCGCGCCACCCGCTCCCGCAGACCGGCTAGCCGTCCTCCAAGCCAGCCGAAAAGCGACTACAGCTAAGCGTCAGCCCAGCCGAACGCCGGGTCGACCGCGGCCTCGCCTCAGCGCAGGACCGCACGTACCGCGCCGACCGTGATCTCTTCCCAGTTGCGCAACGTCTTCGACGCCAGCGCATCGAAGCATCCGGCCAGCGCCGCGTCGTCACCGCGAAGCGCCTTGGCGATGACCGCCGCGACCAGCGCCTCGCTCGCCCGCGTGCCGCCGTCGTCGATCTTGAGCGCGAAACCGAGGCCGAGGTCCGGCAGCGCTCCGCAGAAGACGCCCTCGGCCCCGGTCTTGGCGAACACCCGTCCGGGCGCGGCCTGCATCAGCTTTTCGCAGGCGCGTCCGCTGCCGGACATCTCCCAGGGCGCGGCCATGCAGGCCTCGATCAGCCGGCGCCCCGCCGCCGCGCGCTCCGGGGCGACGCCCTCACCGGTGACGAGCTTGGCGAAGCCATGCGCGAAACTTTTCAGCGGCGCCGCATAGGTCGGGATTGAGCAGCCATCGGTGCCGCAGACATCGTCGCCGAGTTCAGTGCCGGTCATATCCTCGATCGCGGCCTTGGCCCTTTGCTGCACCGGATGATCCGCCCGGACATAGCCACGCGGGTCCTCGCCCTGGTGCACCGCCGTGCAGAGAAACCCGGCATGTTTGCCCGAGCAATTATTGTGCAGCGCCGTCGGCTCGCCGCCGCGCCGGGCGAGATCGAGCGCGACGGGCAGATCGAACGGCCAGTGGCAGCCGCATTCGAGTGCGCGGCCGTCGAGCCCGCCCTTTGCCAACATGGCGGCTGCAAGCGTCACATGCCCCTCTTCGCCCGAATGGGAGGCGCAGGCGAGCGAGAGTTCCCGGTCGCCGAAGCCGAATGCGTCTGCCGCGCCGCTCTCGATCAGCGGGATCGCCTGGAACACCTTGATCGCCGAGCGCGGAAACACCGGCCGCGCGATATCGCCGGCCGAGCCGACCACCGCCCCTGAGCCGTCGACCAACGCGAAGGCGCCGCGATGGACGCTCTCGACCAGATCGCCACGGGTCACTTCCACGAGAACGGGTTTTTCCATCACGCACCTTGGTCCTACAACTGCCTTGAAGTGGGCGCTCTAGCAGCCGTTCCGCTTTCCCGCCACCGTCAGGACCCGATGCATCTGTTGAAATGGCTCTCCGTCGTCGTCGTGGCGGTCTATCTCCTGCCCACAGCGCTCGCCGCGCTTCTCTGGTGGACGAGCGAACGTCCCCTCTCCTGGCGCCAGGCCGACTGGAGTTCGGCGTCGCTCCTCCCGATAGCCAGCACCAACGGGGACGCGGCGCTCTACATTCTCGCGGCGCGCACCGGCGGCCTCAAAGGCGCGATCGCCGATCATTCCTGGATCGTCGTCAAGGACAAGGGCGCGAGCGCTTACGAGCGTTGGGACAAGGTCGGCTGGGGGACACCGGTTCGGCGCAACAGCCAACCCGCCGACGGGCGCTGGTATTCGAACGATCCCCGGGTCATCGTCGCGGTCACCGGCGCGCGGGCGGAATCCCTGGTCCCCAAGGTGCGCGCCGCGATCGCCGCCTACCCTTATGCCGAGCGTGGCGGCTACGCCCTCTTTCCCGGCCCGAACTCCAATACCTTCGTCGCCCACGTCATGCGCGCCGTCCCCGGCATCGACGCGACGCTACCGGCGGCGGCGGTCGGCCGCGACTACCCGTCCGAGGGGCGCTTCCTCTCGATCGACCCCGACCGCCAGGAACTGCGCCTGTCGCTCTGGGGCTATGCCGGCATCGTCGCAGGCTGGAAATCGGGGCTGGAGGTGAATTTCCTCGGCCTCGTCGCCGGCATCGATCCGTGGCGGCTGGCGGTCAAAGTGCCGGCCTTCGGGACCTATGCGCTGCTGGGGGCGTGATTATTTGCACCGTCGACTGTCAGAAAGCGATGATCTGCATTGGCAATCGCATGATCATTTGAGACTATTTGACAAGTGACAATTGTCGGCGCACACTGCCGACCCATGCACGGATGATTGCCAGCTTTCGACACAAAGGACTCCGACGCTTTTACGAGACCGGCGATGCGCGCGGCGTTCAGGCCGATCAGGTCAGACGCATTCGCCGCGTCCTGTTCGCGCTTGATCATGCCACCTCGCCGGAAACCTTCGAAGGTCTGCCGGGAATGCGTCTGCATCCTCTCAAGGGCCAGCTTGCCGGATTTTGGAGCGTGAGCGTGTCCGGCAATTGGCGGATCGTGTTTCGGTTCGACGACAGCCGGCCCGTCGATCTCGATTATCTGGATTACCACTGACGACTGGAGAAACTGACCTTGCCCCTCTACGACCCGCCCCACCCCGGCGAAATGGTGCGCGAGGAGTGCCTTGCGCCGCTCGGCCTGAGCGTCACGGAGGCTGCCCGCGTGCTCGGCGTCACTCGGCAGGCGTTGAATAACGTCGTCAACGAGAAAGCCGGGATCAGCCCTGAAATGGCGATCCGGCTCGAAAAGGCGTTTGGAGGCGAGGCCGATTTCTGGTTGCGGCTGCAAACCGCGTTCGATCTGGCGCAGGTCCGGCGACGGGAAGGCAGCATTGCCGTCGACCGCTATGTCCCGGAAAGCGCATAGCCGATTCAGCCACGCCTTACAGAAGGCTTCCGGGCGTTTCCAACCATCTGCCTCGTCAAACGCCCATCTTCATTCCTCCCTTAGCGACAGCTGCCCGAGCAAGTCCTCCGCCGTCCGCGTCGCCCCCCCCGCGGCCAGGGCCATCTGCGGCAACAGCATCCATTCCAGCGTCCAGGCCGCGCCGGAGCGCTCGTTCTCATGCACCAACGCATGGTGCAGGCCGGAGACCAGCGTCGCGTTGAAGCGCGCCAGCGTCACCAAAACCTCCGCGCCGACCGGGTTCAGCTTGTGCGGCATCACCGACGAGCCGCCGCCGCCGGAAAGCGTCAGTTCCCCGACCTCGCTCTGCAGCGCCAGCGCCGCATCCTGCCCGAACTTCCCGAGCGCGCCGGTGATCAGCGACAGCCAGTGACCGAGTTCGGCGATCCCGTCGCGTTCCGAATGCAAGGAAGCTGCGGCTGGCCAGAGGCCGAGCGTGTCCGCCACGCGCTGGACGATCGCCTCGCCCTTGTCGCCGAAATCCGCGCGGTCGCCGACGGCGCCGCCGAGCCGCAGGGCAAAGGCGCGCGGCGCGATCTCCTCGCGGCGAAGGCGACAGCGCACCAGCGGATCGGCCCAGGAGGCGAGCTTGCGCGAAAAAGGCGTCGGCCGCGCCGCCTGCATTCGGGTGTGCGCCATCACCTCGCGGTCGCCGGCCTCGATCCCCCATTGCGCGAAGGCATCGACCAGCGCTTCCAGCCGCCGGTCGAGCACCAACGACACCGCTTGCATGCGCATCGCCATCGCCGCGTCGATCGCATCCTGACTGGTCGCGCCCTTGTGCAAGCCGGCGGCAGCGGCCGGGTCGAGCCCGGCGCGCAATTGCTGAAGCAACGCGGGTACGACGACGCCATCCCGCGCCGTTCCCACGGCAAGGGCCGCGAGATCGGGGGTGAATTCGTGTGTCCAGGCGCGAATCGCGGTGACCGCTGCCGGCGCGATCAATCCCTCCGCCGCCTCGGCCTCGGCGAGCGCGACCTCGAAGGCCAGCATCGCCTCGAGCTCCGCCGCCGCGGTAAAATAGGAATCGAGTTCCTCATCGCCGAGCAGCGCGCCCAGAAACGAATGGGAGAAGACCGAGGCCGTCACCGGCCGGTCGCCGTGCTGAATACTTCCGCGGCAAAATCCGCGATCAGACCCGCCGTAACCTCCGGCTGCTCGATGCAGGGCAGATGACCGGCGTCCTTGACGATCTCGAAGCGCGAACCGGCAATCAGATCGGCGGTCGAGCGCATCAGATCCGGCGGGGTCGAGCCGTCCTGATCGCCGACGACGCACAGCACCGGCAGATCGATCTTCGCCGTCGCCTCAGTGTAATCGGCGTCACGCAATGCGGCGCTGCTGCCGAGATAGCCGGGCAGCGGAGTGCGCAGAAGCATGTTCGAATATCCCACGAAATCGGGATTGGCCGGGCGGCGGAATTGCGGCGTAAACCAGCGCTCGAGGATCTGTTCGGAAATCGACCCGATTCCGTCCTTCTCGATCGCGGCGATGCGTTGGTCCCACAGTTCGATCGTGCCGATCCGGTGCGCCGTATCCATCAGCACCAGTCCCTTGGCAAGAAGGGGATGGCGATGGGCAAGGCCTTGCGCGATCATGCCGCCGATCGACAGGCCGACGACGAGCGGGTTGGTCACGCCGAGATGATCGATCAGGCCGTTCAGGTCGTCGACATGGGTGTCCATGGCGTAGGGTGCGGGCGTCGCCTCCGACAGCCCGTGGCCGCGCTTGTCGTAGCGCACGATCCGATACGCGCCGGCGATGCGCTCGACCACAGCGTCCCAGATCCGGAAATCGGTGCCCAGCGAGTTGGCGAAGACCAGCGTCGGCCCGTCCGCGTTTCCCTCGACCCGATGGTGGATGACGATGCCGTTGACGCGCTGAAATGGCATGGATGCGGTTTCCTCCCCGATTGGACGCCGTCGATCATAGGCGTCAGCGCGCGCTATGAAAGGGTCGCGGTAGCTTTGTGCAAAGTGCGGCGCCATCTTCCCCGCTTCGGCCTTTCCTGATAGCGGCATTTGAAACCGAACGCTGGATATGGTCCGGGAGATTTCGCCATGTTTCTCAGTTGCGGCGACGCGCTGTTCGATCTGTTCGCCGAACCCGACGCGGATGTGGCGAAGATCGCCCTGTCCGGACGGGTCGGCGGTTCGCCGCTGAACGTCGCGCTGGGCCTGGCGCGCCTCGGCCATCCGGCCGGCTTCTTCACCAAGGTCTCGAGCGATCTCTTCGGAACGCGCATCCGCAGATTCATGGCGCGCGAAAATATCGACCAGCGCTTCCTCATTCCGACCGACAGGAACACGACGCTGGCGATGGTCTCGCTCGGCGCCGACGGCTCGCCGGCCTATATCTTCTATATCGACGGCACCGCCGACCGCTCGATCGAGCCCGCCGAAGTGCCGGCGACGTTTCCCGAGGCGCTCGAGGCGATCCATCTGGCGTCCTACTCCACCGTGACCGATCCGACCGCCTCGGCGCTGGCCCATCTCGTGCGGCAGGAATCGGCCCGGCGGTTCATCTCCTACGATCCCAACATTCGCGCCTCGATCGAACCCGATCTCGACATCTGGCGGCAAAAGGTCGCCGAACTGGTGCCTTTCGCGGCCTTGGTGAAAGCGAGCGAAGAAGACCTTGATCTCCTCTATCCTGGCCGAACCCTCGATGCCGTGATCGACGATTGGGTTGCCGCGGGCGCGGAGATGGCCGTGGTGACCCGCGGCGAGCGCGGCGCGATCGCCGCGACAAGCTCGGGCGTCAAAGCCTCGGTCGGCGGACGACAGATCATCGTCGCCGACACGGTCGGCGCCGGCGACACGTTTCAGGCGGCGCTCCTGGCCGGCCTGAAGGAACGCGGTCAACTCTCTCGCGCGGCGCTCAAGGCCGCCGACCAAGCCGGCATCGAGGAATTGCTGCGCTTCGCCGTCGACGCCGCCGCAGTGACCTGCTCGCGCCGCGGCGCCGACCTGCCGCGGCGCGCCGATCTGGATCTTCCGCCGCTCGCCTGAAAGCGTTTCTCGCGCGGCCTCAACTTTCAAGGCAGTTCTCGGAAACCAAAAAAGCCCGCCGGATCCTGTGATCCGACGGGCTTTTGTCTGTAGGGCCGGGCGCTTGACGCGCCCGGCCGAAGGCAGTGCCTTAGTTGAAGCGATAGGACGCCTTCGCCCAGATCGTGTGGAAGTCGAGATCGTTGTCGTTCGACTCCGAGGTGAAGTTCACCGTGTTGGTACCGTTGGTCCCGGTGATCGTCTGATCGTTCGAGCCGAGATTGGTGTAGAGGTACTCGACGCCGAACGAGATGTTCTGGGTGGCCATCACGTCGACACCGCCGCCGACCGCATAACCGACATCCGCGTCGTCGCCATCCTGCGTAAACGTATAGCCGGTGAAGGCGCCGCCGCTCGGCGCAGTCATCGTATTGTCGACGCCGGCATAGGCGAGACCGCCCGTACCATAGAGCAGGACGCTGTCCATGGCGTAGCCGAGACGAGCGCGAACCGTACCGAGATAGTTGATCTCGCTATTGGACGTGAAGGTCGAGCCGCCCGGCGTGGTATAGGACCGGTTGGTCTCCGCATCGATGTAGTTGATGTCGGCGACCGCGCCGATGACGAAGTTGTTCGGCATCTGGTAGTCGTAGCCGATATGCGCGCCGCCGATGAAGCCGGCGTTGTTGTCGTCACCGTTAAAAGTGCCGTTGCCGAAAACACCGGTGTTGTTGGTGTCGAAGCGCGCGCCATCGTCATCGCCACTGAAGGCGACGCCAGCCTGGCCACCGATGTAGAGGCCGGTCCACGTGCTAGTCGTAGCGACCTGCTCGATCATCATCGGTGCCGGCGCAGGGGCTTCCTCATAGACCGGGTCGGCGGCGAGCGCCGGGGTGACGAACGCCGTCGAGGCGAGAAGCAATGCAAAGCGTTTCATAACTGTACTCCATTCTGTCGCAGTCGCGACTCTCTTCCCGACGCCACGTCCGCGTGGCGCCCGGATTTCCCGACCCGGCTGGCGGGTTCGGGAGTTGATATGGTCCGTCTCCGTGCCGGAAAAATGGCAGGAATAGGTTCTCCTCCGTCGTGTTGCCGATCCGCAACGCGAATTCCGATCGGGCCCGACGTCGTGAATTATTCGTAACCTTCGGTCGTTGATTTCCTCTTAAAATCGATGGTTTACGCCAAGTTCGGCCTGACCTGGGGCGCTTAACGAGCATGGCAAAGTTGTGTCGGATAGAATTCCTAGCGAATAGACGCGCGGGTTACCCGAAGGAAATCGAATTGCGCCTTGTCACGATCTGAAGCCCCGAATGCCGACGTATGAATCCCTCGTCAGTCCGCTCGCATCGCGCAATGGCAGCAGCCGAAAAATTCCATTTATACTGACAGACGGCGCGGACCGGGCGTGTTGCAATCCTTCGCAACGACAATGAATATTGAATTCTGCGGAGAAAGAACGCTGCGGCCCCGCCTCACCCGATATATAATTCATCCCGTCAACCCGCGTTAATTACGGCTCACATTTGCGTTAGCCGCGCGTGATCACCGCCGGCCCCGAAACCGCACGCACCGCCGCGGCCACACACGCGCCGCCCCTTTCAAATGATTGCTATTGTGCGGCGCGCCTTTATATTCCCGCTTAGAGGCCGTTTCGAAACCCTGCCAAGACCAGCCTCCATGGTTCACCCGGGACGCCCAAACCCGCGGAAATCGGGTATCATGTCATTGCGGAGCGACCATCCGAGGGGCCTTTGAACCCGCCGCAGTGAGTTTCGAAACGGACTCTAAGAAGAGCACAGCACTGCATGGAGGACTTATGCGTAATCTGATTTTGGCTGCTGGCACGATCTTGACGCTGACCATGGCGTCGGGAGCGACGGCCCAGACCGTCGGCGACGCGGACGCCGGCAAGAAGGTCTTCAACAAATGCCGAGCGTGTCACGCCGTCGGCGAAGACGCGAAAAACAAGATCGGTCCAGAGTTGAACGGCGTCATTGGCGAGAAGCCGGGCATGATCGAAGGCTACAAATTTTCCTCCAGCTTCGAGGAGTGGGCCGCCGACAAGACAGTCTGGGACGAGGCATTGATGACGGAATGGCTCGCCGACCCCCGCGCCGTCGTCAAAGGTACCAAGATGGCGTTTCCCGGGCTGAAAAAGCCGGAAGACCTCGCCAACGT
>NZ_JAZHLJ010000248.1:0-1043 GCF_036549495.1 Aurantimonas sp. C2-5-R2 | reverse complement strand
CCAATCAGATCGTGCAATGGGTGCGTGACAAGTTGCCGACTGCGGCGGCTTGAGCCTGCCCTCCATCGGCGCCGCAACAGAGGCGTCGGAGCGTTGCGCAGTACCGATAAAGAACACGGGCATTCGAGGCATGGTTGGTAGGAAATCAGTGACATGAAGGACCCTTATGAGACCCTCGGCGTCGCCCGCTCCGCGACCAGCAAGGAGATCAAGGCCGCATTCAAGAAACTGGCGCGCAAGCACCATCCCGACCTGCATCCGGGCGACAAGGAGGCTGAGAGCAAGTTCAAGGACCTTTCGGCGGCGAACGACCTGCTCAAGGACCCGGAAAAACGCCGGCGCTTCGATGCGGGCGAAATCGACGCCAGCGGAGCCGAGCGCCCGCATGAGCGGTTCTATCGCGATTTCGCCGACGGCCCCGCCTACGCTTCGCACGCCGCACAGGACGGTTTTTCGAGCAATGAAGATCTGGAGGCGTTTCTGTCCCGCGCGTTTTCAGGCGGAGGACGACGAGCCCAGGGCACGTTCAGGGCGCGTGGACAAGATGTGAGTTATGCGCTCCCGGTGGCTTTTCTGGATGCGGCCAATGGCGCGACGCGGACGATCACATTGCCTGAAGGCAAGACCTTGCAGGTCAAGATCCCCGAGGGTGCAGCCGACCGGCAGATGCTGCGGCTAAAAGGACAAGGAATGCCTGGGTTTGGCGATGGAGCGCCGGGCGACGCCTATGTCGAACTGCATGTCCAGCCACATTCGTTCTTTCGCTCCAAGGACGGTAACATTCACGTCGACGTGCCGGTCACCTTGACGGAGGCGGCCCTGGGCGCCCGAATCGAGGTGCCGACCATCACCGGACCGGTCAAGGTGACCGTTCCGAGGTGGTCCAATACCGGCACAACGTTGCGGCTTCGCGGCAAGGGAATCCGCGACCACAAGACCGGCCAGCGCGGGCATCAGCTGATCACCCTCAAAATCGTCCTTCCCGCGGCCGAGGAGCCCGAACTGGTCGCGTTTCTGGAGACATGGGAGCCAAAGACCCGGCT
>NZ_JAZHLJ010000249.1:0-1043 GCF_036549495.1 Aurantimonas sp. C2-5-R2 | reverse complement strand
GCGTCGCCACGCAGGGCGCCGACAACCGCGCCGCTTGATCAAGCCGCGTCACCCAAAATCGGCCATAGCTCGTTTTCTGAGCGGCTACACTCGTCGGAACACCAGGCCAAGGCACCCGGCTGTTGTGGTTGGCCTGCGTTTTCTGAGCGGCTACACTACCAGATGCGCACAATAAGCCCCCAGCGGAGTTGTGGTTGGCCTGCGTTTTCTGAGCGGCTACACTCGATGTTGGTGGAAAGGATTGATTTGACAATCTTTTCCACCACTTCCGGGAGGTCGAAACGCGGTGAAGTCGTCAAAACAATGCGAGTTGCCCTGGATTTTTTTGCCTGGTTCGACGCGATTGGTCGGAAAATCGGATGATGCTCTCATACTGCCTGTCTGTGAACTGGAACAAAAAGACATGGCCGCGATCCGGTAGATTGGCTTCGATTCGCCGCGCATAAGTGTCGAACTGCTCCCGCCCATTGCAAAAACGCATGTAGTTTGAAAATTGGCTCATCTCGAAGCCTTGGTCCAGCAGAAAATTGCGAAATCTTGTCGCAGCCTTGCGCTGCATCTTGGTCTCGACCGGCAGGTCAAATGTCGCCAGCATCCACATTAGACGATAGGCGCTGAGTCTGGTGGGAAGGGACGGGCTCTCGATGCCGGGCGGTTTGACCTTGCGGCGCTTTTGCGTGCGCAGAGTGCCCATAAGTCAGCCATCCTGCTGTGCAAGGTCCGTGAAACCGGCGAGCGCAAGCGACGTAGGGGCTTGCGGCGCGTTTAGATCCGCTGGCGAGGCCGGGACGGTTTTCGACAACAGAGCCTCTGCAACAGTGTGCACGAAACGTCCGGCCTGAACATGCAGCGGGCTCGCTCCAATATCCGTTTCGAGGTCGAGCGTCGAAAGTCCGGCGAGCGCGACCTTGGTTTGCGGTGTCAGATCGCCGGCCCCGGCTTCCACAAGGCTTGGGAATGTCCCGGTCTCTGTTGAAACTCTGAAGTGGGCGGCGTTGCCCGCCTTGAGCCGTTAGGCTCGGGGTGCCGATTCCACTGAGGAG
>NZ_JAZHLJ010000247.1:0-1048 GCF_036549495.1 Aurantimonas sp. C2-5-R2 | reverse complement strand
AACCATGTCGTGCGCCTCTATACCAGCTTCCACTACCGGGCGAAGAGTTGGTCAAAGGCCCGCCGCATAGTGGCGAAGGTCGAGTTCCATCCTGGTGATTTGTTCCCGACGGTCGGCTTCATAGTTACAAATCGAAGCCTGCCGAATGAACGGGTGCTGACCTTCTACAACGGGCGGGGCACCGCAGAGCAGCACATCAAGGAGGGCAAATACGCGCTCAAATGGACACGGCTGTCGTGTATGCGGTTCGCGGCAAATGCTGTGCGGCTCCAGCTTCACGCTCTGGCCTACAATCTGGCCAACTTCCTGCGGACAACGGCGACGCCCGAACTGATCGAGCGCTGGTCTCTGACCTCCCTGCGCGAACGCCTGATCAAGACCGGGGCGCGCCTGGTGCGCCATGGCCGCTACGCTATCTTCCAGATGGCCGAGGTCGCCATCCCGCGCGATGTCTTCGCCGCCATCCTAAACATGATCAACACCCTGCGAGGGCCACCACCAGGAGCAACGTGCGCATGACCGGAACCAAAGCCAAATCCACGATATCAAACACCGGCGGCGGGAAAACTGTGTCCGGGCATGGTCAAATCACGTCTCTGGGTGCCAAAATAACCGACTTGGCGCCGCCTCTNGAGCAACGTGCGCATGACCGGAACCAAAGCCAAATCCACGATATCAAACACCGGCGGCGGGAAAACTGTGTCCGGGCATGGTCAAATCACGTCTCTGGGTGCCAAAATAACCGACTTGGCGCCGCCTCTTATCAATATGCAGCGGCCAGAGCGAGTCAAAGCCGACAAAAGGCTTGGCGAACCGCTTTGGGTGCTATTACCATGCCGAAAGGTGATCCAAATGGGGAATGCCGGGTTAGACTTCGCCCTGGCCATCATGGACTTGCATCGGAAAAGTGGAGAGTTCCCAATGAAGGACGAGGAACTCCGCGATGCAAAAGAGACGATTTACGAAAGAATTTGAAGCCGAGGCCGTTCGGCTGGTGCAGAGCAGTGGGCGCACGCAGCGCGAGGTCGCCGACGATCTTGGGATCGGG
>NZ_JAZHLJ010000246.1:0-1067 GCF_036549495.1 Aurantimonas sp. C2-5-R2 | reverse complement strand
TCCTCAGTGGAATCGGCACCCCGAGCCTAACGGCTCGAGGCGGGCAACGCCGCCCACTTCAGAGTTTCAACAGAGACCGGGACATTCCCGAGAATAGAATTAGAGAGGGATTCAGTCCGGTTATCGGACTCACGTTTCATCAAGCCTTTCGCGATGCTGACAAGGGCTTTCCCAAGCGGACTATCGCCGGCGTCGAGCTGCGTCCGCTCATTGAGGGGCAGGGACTGGCGGTAGGTGTCGATTTGCTCGCTCCATGCCTGCTGATCCTGCCCATGATCCTCGGGCGGAGGAGGGGCCTTGCCGAACCGGCCAAGGAACTGCCTGGCCTTTTCCGGCAGGGACAGGCGATAGGCATTGCTCGCCTGCTGCACTTGGGGGCCACGCCCCTCCTTCCCGGTCGGCTCGTAGCGCCGCAGCCAGTCGATGAAGCCATGCGCCCGCAGGTTCTTCAGCGCCCGCACGATCGCATCCCGAGAACGGCCCAGGCGGTCCATGATCGTGGTGATAGCTGGCTCCAGGCGGCCGGTGCGAAAGTCGATCAGATTGACGAACAGCCGCAGCACGTCCAGCGCCACCGATCCGAGCGGACCGCTGCGCTCACCCTTCTCCTGCAAACCGGCTTCGTTGTAGATCTCGGCCGCCTTCAGGATCGCTTGCACGTCCTTGCGCGTCGTCGGCCGTCATATGCGGCCCTCCGATCGCCCCTTGAAATGGCTGCGCCGGCGAATCGGCGTCGGGCATCGGGCGGCCGGAGGAGGGAAGACCAGGCCAAGCACTGTCTGTTCCGATCCCTGCCACGCCGCCCGGCGCTCATGGGCGAGCGTGGAGAGCTGGCCCGCGTCTTCCTCGGAGAGCTGGCCGGCGTTGTAGTGTGTCCAGACCTCCCGCATGAGGTCATCAAGCGCGTGTCTACGCGCGCAGCCGATCGCGGCCGCGAACTGCGTCCTCAACATCGTCCTTCGTCCTTCCGTTAGGGAGGGGAATGTCCCGGTCTCTGTTGAAACTCTGAAGTGGGCGGCGTTGCCCGCCTTGAGCCGTTAGGCTCGGGGTGCCGATTCCACTGAGGA
>NZ_JAZHLJ010000245.1:0-1071 GCF_036549495.1 Aurantimonas sp. C2-5-R2 | reverse complement strand
GACCATCCGGAGCGCTTGCGTTTTCGCCTGACGGAGATGTCGGGCCTTGCGCGCTTGAGGAGGTTGAGTGCGAGCTTGCGCAGGATGGCGAGGTTTTCCGGGGCGTTGCCCTTGCGGCTGCGGGCGCGGTCCTCGTCGAAGGTCATGTCGAGCACCCAATGGAGGCTGTTTTCGATCGACCAATGTGCCCGGGCGGCCTTCAGATAGGCTTCGGCGCTCAGCGGTCGCGAGGCCAGATGATAGTGCCGGGTCGTAGTTGTCTTGCCAGCACGGGTGACTGTGGCCTCGATCATGGCGAGGCAGGTCAGGCCCGGCGGCAGGACTGGCTCGCCCGAGGCGCTCTTCGGCCCTTTCAGCCAGGACAGGTCATGGCTGACCATGGCACGGCGTCTTTCGATACGACCGTGCTCGCCATCAGTGGTTTGCGCGACGTCCCGTTCGGCCTGGACCTGTGGAATGGCAAAATAGTCCGCGACCATGGCATGAAGGGTGGGACGGTTGCGCTTCAGCCGCAGGAGATAGTCGCCGCCGCGATCGAGGATCACCTGGGCGGTGTCGTTCTGGCAATGGATCGCGTCGGCGGTCACCAACTGGCCGGTCAGGTCCAGACATTGAAGCAGCGCCCGCGCCGCGACGATCTCGCTGTCGCCCTCGCCGGCGCGAAACCCCTGTTGGCCGATCACCGTATGGGTGGCCGAGGCAAAGGCCGTGACCACGGCCAGGGGCGAGCGTTTGGCGGCCGTGTCGAAGGACCGCCGCAGCGTCTTGCCGTCGATCGCCACGACGCCTTCGCCAGCTTGCCCCAAGGCCGTCACGAACCGCTCGAGGCAGGTGGCGAAGGCCCGCGGGTCGAGCAGCCGAAACACTCGGCTGAACGTGTCGTGGCTCGGAACACCGTTCTCCAGCCGCAGAAATTCCCGGAACAGATCCTCGCGGTCGGCGGCGAAGTCGGCAAAATCCGAACAATGCTCCGCCCCGCACACCGACGCCGTCAGCGCGATGGTCAAAACTTCCAGCAGATCATGGCGCTTGGCATTGCCCGTCCGCGGATCGGTGACTTCGGCAAAGCTG
>NZ_JAZHLJ010000244.1:0-1085 GCF_036549495.1 Aurantimonas sp. C2-5-R2 | reverse complement strand
GGAGGGGGAGGAGGATCTGGTTGCCGGGCTGGATCGCGGATTCGCCGCGCTGGGGTGAAGGCGCTCCGTCCTCGGATCGGCGACGATATTTGATTGGATGTTGCCTCCGGCCGCGTTCCAGCCGTTTCGTAAATAGGCAAGCACCCTGGCCGTCGTGCCAGATCACCTTAATCAGGTCGCCGCGACGCCCGCGAAAGACGAAGAGATGCCCGTCGTTCGGATCGCGCTTCAGCGTCTCCTGGACCATCAGCGACAACCCCGGAAAGCCCTTGCGCATATCGACATGGCCCGTCGCCAGCCAGACACGCACGCCACTCGGAACCGGGATCACCGGCGCCGATCCAGAACGCAATGACCCGCGCCAGAGCTTTTGGATCGGCGTCGACGACGACCCGCCGTCCGCCCGGCAGGATGATCCCCATGCGTGAGGCCGCCGCCGCGCTCTCTTGCCTCAGCGGCTCCAACGCCGGCGTGAGCACCGCTGGAACGAACGTCGGCACAGTCTCCGATCCGCCGGGCTCATCTTGAAAGGTCCGCCGCCATGTCGCCAATTGCGAGCGAGAGATCCCGTATCGACGGGCTGTCGCCGACACCAGTCGCGGACCCGCCATGCTCTCGATGACGATCTTCAGCTTCTCTTCGTCGCTCCAGCGACGACGGCGCCCCGTCTCGACGATCTCAAGCCGTTCGAAGGCTCTGTGCGTATGCCTGTCCATACGCACTGTTCTCAGGCGAAAAACCCAACATTCGCAAGGCGGCCTTCACCGTAGGCGTACCATCTTCCTGGCCGGAGCCGCGGTGATTTTCCTACAGTCGCGGCCAGTTCCAACTATCAGGTCGTGCTGGCGCCAGAGGGTGTGACCGCGACGGGGATGGGTTCACCATCTATCCGGGGTCCGACCACTCCTACGACATGATGGAGGAACTGCGTGAGATCAGTCTGGAGGCGAAATCGCGCGGGCTGATGACCGTCGTCTGGTCCTATCCGCGTGGCGGCAAGGTTTCCAAGGAGGGTGAAACCGGCTTCGATATCATCGCCTATGCGGCGCATATGGCAGCATTGATGGGCGCGACCATCATCAAGG
>NZ_JAZHLJ010000243.1:0-1105 GCF_036549495.1 Aurantimonas sp. C2-5-R2 | reverse complement strand
CGGAGCGTGTCAACGAATGTGAGACAGCCGGAGCGATAGATTAAGCTTGGAGTTGGAGCTTGTTGTTGGGCGGATTGATCCAGACGGCGGTTGGTTTTTGAGGGGGCTGGGGCGATTTGTTGACGAAGCGCCGGGGGTTGGCCTGGAAGGCTTGATCGAGGATTTCCTGGCGCGCGGCATAGACATGGTTGGCTTGGCCATAATGGACCTGGTCAGGCGTCATCAAGCCGATGCCGAGATGATGATGGTGGCGATTATACCAGTCGAAGAAAGCCCGGCAAAAGGCTTTGGCGTCCTGGATGCAGCCGAAGCGCTTGGGAAACTGCGGCTGGTACTTCAGGGTTTTAAAATGGCTTTCGGAGAACGGGTTATCGTTCGATGTGTAGGGTCGGCTGTGGGATTTCGTAACGCCGAGATCGGCAAGCATAAGGGCAGTTGCCTTGGCCTTCATTGATGGACCACGGTCGGCATGAAGGGTGAGTTCGCCAGGACAAATGCCCTGTTTGAAGGCTGCATCGTGGAAGAGCGGCTTGAACAGGCTGGCACTTTCGGTGTCAGCGACCTGCCAGCCAACGATCCGTCGGCTGAATATATCAATGATAACATATAGATAGAAATAGGTCCATTTGCTGGGCCCCATCAATTTCGTGATATCCCAGGACCAGACCTGGTTTGGGGCTTCGGCGAGTAACTCGGGCTTTTGATAGACGGGATGACGCAATTGTCGCCGACGCTCGCGCACCTCCTGATGCTCGTGGAGGATCCGATACATGGTGCGGATCGAGCAATGGTAGGTGCCCTGGTCGAGCAGCGTGGCGTAGATCTCCGCGGGTGCCAGGTCGACAAAATGGGGCTGCCGCAAAAGCTCGAGAATGCGTTGCCTTTCAGGTGCGCGAAGCGCCCGTGCCGGTGCAGGCCGCGAACGAGCAACGGCGGGTGGCCGTGCCGCAGCTGCTTTCCGGCGATGGAAGGTCGCACGCGACAACCCAAGCGCCTCGCAGGCAGCCGCGATGATGCCGGAGCGGGGTTCCAGTATAGCGAGCTCACCCATCAGGATTTCTCGTCGCTTACGATCGGCAGGCCCAGCAGCAGCGTTACTTTTTTT
>NZ_JAZHLJ010000241.1:0-1125 GCF_036549495.1 Aurantimonas sp. C2-5-R2 | reverse complement strand
CATGCGCCCGGCGGTAGGCATTGCCGTGACGGCGGAAGATATCGGCCACCTCCAGATCGGCTGGCACGGTCCTGGCCGATCAGGCCGGGGGCACCACCTCCAGCGTCAATCGATCGAGCGGGCTGGTCGTGCGCCGGATGAGCCGGTTTGAGACCTGGGCATAGTGGGCTGTGCTCGACAGATGGGCGTGCCCGAGCAGCACCTGGATGATGCGGATGTCGGTGCCGCTTTCCAGAAGATGGGTGGCAAAGCTGTGCCGCAGCGTGTGCACCGTCACGCGCTTGTCGATGCCGGCGGCGGCGCGAGCCGACCGGCAAGCCGAATGCAGAACCTGCACGTCGATCGGCTTATCCTCGTCGCGGCCGGGAAACAGCCAGCGTCCTGGTCGGGTCAGGCGCCAGTAGGTGCGCAGAATGGCCAGTAGTTGCGCCGACAGCATCACGGTGCGGTCCTTGCCGCCCTTGCCGTGCTCGACCCGGATAACCATCCGGCCGCTGTCAATATTGCCGACCTTCAGGCCGACGGCTTCGGAAGCGCGAAGCCCCGCCGCGTAGGCCGTCGTCAGCGCCGCCCGCGTCTTTAGGCTTGGCACCGCTTNGCGGGCATACGGGATCCGTTCCGGAATTTCGCCATGACCGAGCGTGACGCCATAAAAGAACCGCAGCGCGCAGACCGTCTGGTTGAGAGCCGGCCAGGAGATGCCGGTGGAGACTAGATGAACCTGAAAGGCCCGCACGTCCTCCAGGCCCAGATGGTCCGGCGAACGGCTGAAATAGCGGCTGAACTTCGTCACCGCATGGAGGTAGGATCGTTGCGTCGCCGGCGACAGATTGCGGACCGTCATGTCCTCGATCATGCGGCGGCGAAGAGGGCTCACATCGGCCATCGGAGGTGCTCCTGTCTCTGGGATCGGGCTAACAACCACAATCCTCGCAGACAGGAGGACTCTCCTAAAACGCTCGCTCCACTCCCGCGCTAGCGGGTTCGTTCAATCTCTAAAATCCTCGCGCGCTAAAAATATGCCAAAGTAGTGCTTGAGAGCCTGATTCAAAAGTTCAGCAATAGATCCAATATCTTGCGATGCGCCTCGTGAGCATTCGGATGCTGGCGATGAGCGTCCAGGCC
>NZ_JAZHLJ010000242.1:0-1125 GCF_036549495.1 Aurantimonas sp. C2-5-R2 | reverse complement strand
CGGACCGTCCGACCGGGATGAAGCCGTTTCGTCCCGCACCATAGCCGCGGCTCTGGTGCCGTTCCGGACCGAAAGGATCACCACGAACAATGAGATTCTGTCCGCCGCATCGGGCGGTTGGCATAACGGGTCCGGCGCTTTCGGAATGCCTGAGGGTCATGATGTATCGTGCCAGAAGGCGGGACGTCGCGATGCCGGTCGCGGCAGCGTGGCGAGGACGAACATCATGCCGCCGCAGCACCGGCAGCGATGAGCCAAATCCGTGCTCGCCGGGTCGCTGGCAGGTTTGGCTGCGGGGCCGGGCGGGAGAACGTCGAGCAGGGCCCGGCAGAGGACCAGTCTGGCGGCCCGGTGACCATTGGCCAGGAAGCCGTAATGGCGGATGCGATGGAAGCCGTCCGGCAGGGTGTGCAGGAGAAAGCGCCGGATGAACTCGTCGGCGTCGAGAACCATGACCTTCGACTTTCCGTGGTGGCGATAGTCCTTCCAGCGGAAGGAAACGCGGCCGTCATCGCTCATCTCGACGAGCCGCGCGTTGGAAATGGCAACGCGATGGGTGTAGCGGCCGAGATAGGCCAGCACCTGCTCCGGGCCGCCGAAGGGCGGCTTGGCATAGACGACCCATTCGATCCGGCGGAGCTCGCGCAGCCTGCGGGCGAAGGCGGCGGATTGTGCGAGGCCGGCGAGATTGCCGAAGAATGCGAGTTCACCGGCATCGAAGGCGGCTTGCAGTTCTTCCAGGAACCGTCGGCGAAAAAGGCGCGAGAGCACGCGGACCGGGAGGAAGAAGCCGGGTCGGCAGGCAATCCATCGCGAGCCATCCAGCGAGGGGCCGCCGCCCGGCACGATGCAATGGAGGTGGGGATGATAGGTGAGGGTCTGGCCCCAGCTATGGAGGATGGCGACAAGGCCGATCTCGGCACCGAGATTCTTCTCGTCGGCGCCGATGGTGCGCAGCGTCTCGGCGGCTGCCTTGAACAGGATGGCGTAGACCCTCGCCTTGTTCTGGAACGTGATCTCGGCAACGGGCGCGGGCAGCGTGAACACAACATGGAAGTACGGCACAGGCAAAAGGTCTGCCTGGCGAGCCGCGAGCCAGTCGGTGCGCGCCTGTCCCTGACACTT
>NZ_JAZHLJ010000240.1:0-1159 GCF_036549495.1 Aurantimonas sp. C2-5-R2 | reverse complement strand
GAAAAGCCCGTTGCCCCCGTTTCCAGGGCCGCGTAACCTCCAACCCGGAAACGCCGATCGCCGAAGTTCAACAAACTTCGGGACATCCCCGGCATCAATGGCACCATCTGAATGGGCAGATAGCTTCTTTGAAGCTGTAAAAAAGTTAAAAATCAACATGAAAGGTTGAAATGGATACACGATTATTTGCATTCGTCGGCGGAGACATCGGTCTTTGGCGGATCGTTGGAACCGAAACCATAGTTGGCAAGCCACTGCCTGAAGCCAAAAGGCTCAACGTAATATCTGCCTCAGAGTTGCAGCCTGAAACCAATGCACCCTGGGTACTTCGTGGAATAACAAGCAATGAACGGTATGTCATGCGCGACGAGAAGAACGAAATCGTGGCGAAGCAGCAAGGGCTAGCGCGCCCAGAAGCAACTTTCGCTGCGTTGATACCGATCCGGAAAAACGCAGCTTGGTGGGAATTCACGCAAGACGAGCGTCGGAGCGTTTTCGAAAAGTCAAAGCACATCCAAATCGGGCTTAACTACTTGCCTGCAGTAGCGCGCAAGCTCCACCACTGCCGTGACCTCTCAGAAAATGAACCGTTCGATTTTCTCAATTGGTTCGAGTTCGCGCCAATCCATGAGGCTGAGTTCAACACGTTGCTTTCCGAGCTGCGTGCAGCAGAGGAATGGAAGTACGTTGACAGAGAAGTCGACATCCGTCTCGTGCGTGAAGCGGCGTAGGGGGCCGGAGCGTTAGCGCAGGGTGGGGGACGCAGTCCACCAGGTAAACCAGCTCGAACCCTCACGGGCTTCGTGGCGGCGCGTTGGTGGCAAAGCAGTGCCTACCCCATCACGCTGGAGAAAACGGCTGTTTCAGCGCTTGCGTTGCTGCGCCCATCGTTAATTTTCTTTGGTTGCCAGCAGTGCATCGCCTGCCCGCTTCCACTCTGCTTTTTTCTCTGACGAAATTGAGTCCGACCGGCTCATGCTCAAGAGTGCGCCCAGCAATTTGGACTTGCATCGGAAAAGTGGAGAGTTCCCAATGAAGGACGAGGAACTCCGCGATGCAAAAGAGACAATTTACGAAAGAATTTGAAGCCGAGGCCGTTCGGCTGGTGCAGAGCAGTGGGCGCACGCAGCGCGAGGTCGCCGACGATCTTGGGATCGGG
>NZ_JAZHLJ010000024.1:0-57205 GCF_036549495.1 Aurantimonas sp. C2-5-R2 | reverse complement strand
CGCAGAGCCCAGACCGACGACCAAAATCAGGCGTCAGAGACAGGGCAGTTGCTAGATATGGTGGCACCTGGGACAACGGGATAAGCCTCCCTACGCTTGTCTGCAGATACCATTTTACTGTGCGACAATTCGTTTGATTAGTCCAGCGACAAGTTTTAAACAGATCGGTGAGAAAAAATCGTCAAATCTCTCTAGCAGGATCCGCGTATGCCCCTGATCGAGGTCGATCTCGTCCGAACCTTCGTCGCGATCTGCGAGACCGGCAGCTTCTCAAAAGCCGCGCAGCACGTCGCTCGCACGCCTTCGGCCGTCAGCCTGCAGATGAAAAAGCTTGAGGCGCTTCTGGGCCGCGCGCTTTTCGTGCGGGAGGGTCGCTCGGTCGGCCTCAGCGGCGACGGCGAGGCTTTCCTGGGCTATGCGCGCCGCCTAATGCAGCTCAACGAGGAGGCGGTCTCGCGCTTTCGCGCGCCCGCCATGGAGGGTCGGGTGGCGTTCGGCGCGCCGGACGACATCGGCTATATCGCGATTCCGCAGATTCTGAAGCGCTTCGCCTCGACCCATCCGCATGTCGAAGTCGACGTGAAGCTCAAGTCCAGCGACGAACTGCGCCGACTTTGCGATACCGGCGCGCTCGATCTCGCGGTGCTGTGCTGTTCGGATTACGGCAAGCGGGACGTGCGGGTCGTTCACACCGAAAATCTGGTCTGGATCGGACTCAAGCACGGTCAAGCCGTCAGCAAGGACCCATTGCCGCTGGCTCTCGCGACCCGGGGCTGCGCCTGGCGAGCCAGCGCCCTCGCTGCGCTCGACGCGGCTCACATCGGTTACCGGATCGCCTATTCGAGCGAACACTCGCAAGGACAGATCGCCGCGGTTCTCGCCGATCTGGCGATCGCGCCACTTCCCGAAAGCCATGTCTCCGCGTCGCTGCGCCAATTAGGCGAAGCCGACGGACTGCCGCCGCTGCGCCAATATGAGGTGGCGCTGATGAAGCGGAAGGGCTGCGGCAAGATCGCCGACGCGCTCGCCGAGCACGTCACCGAAAGCTTCGCCGACCTTCGTCCCTCCCTGAGCCTCGCCCTCGCCTGAGCGGGGGGGGCTCGGGCTGCGGGGACATCATGGTCCCTGGCGCCTTTTCATGAGCGGCAGCGACCGGCCATCGTCCCTTGCAATCAGCCGGCGCTTTCGACGCGCGACTGCGCCCGCCAGAGGTCGATATCGCCTTCGCCGGCGTAACGATCGATCTCGGCAAGTTCGGTCTCGGAGAAGTCGAGCCGGTTCAGGGCGTCCAGCGAATCGTCGAGCTGCGCGACGGTGCGCGCACCCACCAGCGCCGAGGTCACCTCCGGACGCCGCAGCACCCAGGCGATCGCCATCTGCGCCAAACTCTGTCCGCGAGCCTCGGCGATCGCGGTGAGAGCGCGAATCCGTTCGATGTTCGCGGCGCTGAGCATCTCGGGTTTGAACGAGCGTTCGCGCGCCGCACGCGAATCGCTCGGAACGCCCTCCAGATATTTTCGGGTCAAAAGCCCCTGGGCCAATGGCGAAAACGCGATGCAGCCGATGCCGAGCTCGCCGAGGGTTGTCAGGAGCCCGTCCTCGACCCACCGGTTGAGCATCGAATAGGACGGCTGGTGGATGATGAAGGGCGTGCCCTGCTCCTTCAGGATCGCGTAGGCCTGCCGCGTCAGCTCCGGCGAATAGGACGAAATGCCGACATAGAGCGCCCGTCCGGACCGCACGATGTGATCCAGGGCGCCCATCGTCTCCTCGAGCGGGGTCTCGGGGTCCGGCCGGTGATGGTAGAAGATATCGAGATAGTCTAGCCCCATGCGCTTCAGGCTCTGGTCGCAGGAGGCAATCAGATATTTGCGCGTGCCGAAATTGCCGTAGGGACCGGGCCACATGTCATAGCCCGCCTTGGACGAGATGATCAGCTCATCCCGGTAGGGCCGGAAATCCATCTCCATCCAGCGACCGAAATTTTCTTCGGCTGAGCCGTAGGGCGGGCCGTAATTGTTCGCCAGGTCGAAATGCGTGACGCCTCGGTCGAACGCCCGCCGCAGGATCGCCCGTCCGGTCTCGAAGACGTCCGTGCCGCCGAAATTCTGCCAAAGGCCGAGCGAAATGGCCGGCAGTTTCAGACCGGAGCGCCCGACACGGCGGTAAGGGATGGCGTCGTAACGATTGGCCTCGGCGAGGTAGGGCATGCAGCGGACCTTTTTTGGCGAACCAGGAATGCCTGCCGGTATAGGCGGTCGTGCCGTGAGGGAAAAGGGCGGCGGGACGCCAGCTCGATCGGCCTCTTAGAGGCCGTTTCGAAACCCTGCCAAGACCAGCCTCCATGGTTCACCCGGGACGCCCAAACCCGCGGAAATCGGGTATCATGTCATTGCGGAGCGACCATCCGAGGGGCCTTTGAACCCGCCGCAGTGAGTTTCGAAACGGACTCTTAGCCGCGGCGTGTCTACTTGCAGTAAGTCCCGCCATTTCGCCGCGCCGCGATGTCGAGATGGAAATGCGTCGCATGGTCGGCGTCGGTGCCAGGACCGAGCACCGTCTTGAACGGCCCGCACGCGCCCTCGCGGATCGAGCGTTGAAACCGCGCTTCCGGTGAGCCCGGCTCGTGCGCCTCGACACCGATCGTCGTCCCATTCTTGAAGGCGAAAGCGGCGATGTCGACGGCGCTGCCGCGCGCATGTTCGGAGATGCCGTTTTCGGATGCGCGGTTGCGGCAGACATAGGTGGAGGCATGCCGGAATTCGGCGAGTTCTTCGGCCGGAAAACTTGCCTTGGCCGCCGGAACGACGCTGTCCGTCATCCACCGGTCGAGGGCAAGCGCCGATCGACAAAACAGCTGGGTGTCAGACGAAATCGCGACGCCGCTGGAAAGCCGTTCGATATTGACCGGCCGCAGGACGCCGCAGGCGCCGTCGCTGATGCTCTCACCAATGGTGAAAAGAACGCCGCGCTTTTCAAGTTCCGCCTCGCACATCCTGGCGTCTTCGATGGCCGCGGCAGCCAGGACCGCGGCGGCCGGCGTGATCGCCGCCTCGCGGGCGTTCGAAGGATCGGGGGCATTCGAGACCTTGGCGAGGTTCCCCATCTCCGGAGCGACCGGCCTGGCGGTCGCTGGCGCGGCCTTCTCCGGCGCAACCGATGACGCCGTCTGAGGCACCGCTTCTGGCCGTGGCGTGGGCGTGGGAACAACGTCGAGGGGCTCTTCGGATGCCGCGATGCCGGCGGCCGGCGCGCGGCTTTCGGTCTTGCGATTGCGCACCCCACCGCTTTTGCCGTTGATGCCATGCGCATCCGGTCCGGCGGGCTCTTTGCGAAGCTCCCCCTCCGCCGGCTTCAAAAATATTCCGTCCCGCGCCCCTGTCGCCGCGTCCGGTCGCGCCTCAGGCCTCGGCGGTGCATTGTCCGGCGTCTGCGCCATAGCGGGCGCCTGAGCTAGCCAGGCGGCCGCGACGCAGCAGCCGAGGAAGACCGCCGCGCGGCGCGTTGCGCCCCTCACCCGGTGAACTCGACGACCGTTTGCCCCGGTTCGACCAGTTTGGCCAGCGCCTCGGCGTCCCAGTTGGTCAGCCGCACACAGCCATTGCTGTTAGTCTTGCCGATTTTCGAGGGCTCGGCAGTGCCGTGAATACCGTAACTGGGCTTCGACAAGTCGATCCACATCGAGCCAACCGGGCCGTTCGGCCCCGGCGGAAGGGTGAGCGGTTTGGCATTTTCGCCCTGCTGGAAGTTGATCTTCGGGTTATAATTATAGGTCGGATCAGAGGCCAGAGCGTTGACCTTCATGGTGCCCGACGGTGAGGGCGTCGCGGTCGATCCGATCGTCGCCGGATTAGCGAGCACGATCTCGCCGTCGTGGTCGTATGCCACGAGACGGCCGGCCGTCTTGTCGACCACGATCCGGGCCACCTTGGTCGTCGGTGCCTTCCCGGGATCGGCGACGAGAATCGTCGTGCCCGCCTTTGAAAAATCGGCACCCGGATTGAGCGCCCTGAGAAGATTCTCGTCCATGTGAAATTTTTCGGCCAGCATTTCGGCAGCATCATGGTAGCCGAGCCATTCCATCTCGGCGCGCTGTCCGTAATCCTCCGGGATCGCCTCAACGTAGCGCCCTGCAACGTCCTCCGCCGTTATCGCGTAGGTCTGCATGGCCTCGCCTTCGTCGACGGCGAGGACGGTCCAAAGGTCGGCATCAGGTTCACCATCCACCGGCAGACCGCGCATCATTTCGTAGGCTCTGACAGCCTTGCGGGTGTTGTCTCCGAAGAATCCGTCGATGACACCCGGCGAGGCATGCGTACGGCCGAGCAACACTTGAACGCGGATGAGAAACGGATCAGGCGCCACCTGCTGATCGGCGTTTTCAAGGCCGGCTTCGTCGGGAATATCGGTCGAAAAGGACGGTGTCTCGACTACCATGCCGGGCTCGCCGGTCACTTCCACCACCGGTGGAGCTGCGGTGTCGACGCCATCGGCCGCCGCGTCGGCAGCGCCATGATCAGCAGGCGGCACAATGGCGGGCGTCTCGCCGGCCGGCAGCGATTGGGCTTCCGGCAAGGTCGGATCGGACTTCGCGCTCGCCGCAACGGCCTTGGCGTCCGTCTGACGAGACTGCCAATCCATGAATGTCGCGGCCTCGATCGCTTCCTTCGAAAGCGAAACGGGGGCGGCGATAGACGTGGATGTCGAAAGAAACGCCAGTATTCCGCTGGCGGCGGCGATCGAAAGAATTTTCATAAAAGGCCTCGCATCTCGAGTGATCCAAGTCCGTACAACGCAAAAGGGGAGCCCGAAGGCTCCCCAATATCGATAAACTTCCCCGGTATGGCTAATGAACCGTAAATTTCGATCCCGCCGTCCGACTATTCCACGAACTCCACCGTGACGCCCGGCTTGACCATCTTGGCAAGCTCGGTGGCATCCCAGTTCGTCAGGCGCACACAGCCATTGCTGTTGGTCTTGCCAATCTTGGAAGGCTCGGGCGTGCCGTGGATGCCATAGGTCGGCTTCGACAAAGCGATCCAGATCGAGCCGACCGGGCCGTTCGGTCCCGGCTGGATCGTCAGCACCTTGTCGTTGTCGCCCTGTTTGAAGTTGATCTTCGGGTTATAGGTGTAGTTCGGGTCGAAGGCGATGCGGTTCACCTGGACGGTGCCCGAGGGCGACGGCGTCTGGGTCGAGCCGATTGTCGACGGATAGGCCGTGATCAACGTGCCGTCGGCGGCGTAGACGCGGACCTGCTCGCGGCCCTTGTCGGCGATGATTCTGGCAACGTCCTGCTTCACCGGCTCGCCGATCGCGGCGACCTTGATCCGCGTGCCCGGACGGCTGAAGTCGGCGCCGGGGTTGATCTCGCGCAGATAGGCCTCGTCCATGTGGAATTTCTCCGCGATCTTCTCGGACGGCCGCTCGAAGCTCATCGCCGGCAACTGTGCCTTTTCCCCGTAATCGGAGGGGATCGAGGCAACGAAGGGGCCGCCGACGTCGTCGGCGGTCAACTCGTAGGTAGTGATGGCCGGACCGCCGGTCGCGTCGAGTTCCTCGGCCAACGCCTGGGCGTCGCCGGTGGGAAGGGTACGACCAAACTTTTCCTGATAGGCGGCCACCGCCTTATCGACATTGGAGCCCATACGCCCATCGATCACGCCGGGCGACGTGCCGGCCCTGTCGAGCAAGATCTGCAGGGCCGCGATTTCGGCCTTCGCGTTCTTGCCCTTGGGCGTCGCCACCTTGGGGGCCGGATCGCTCTCCTGGACCGTCTGCCCCTCCGGCTGAACGATCGGCGCGCCCGGCTCCGGCAGCGGCTCGGAAGACGGAATCGTTTCCGGCAGCGCGGCATCCCTCTGCGGCTCGACGACCGCATCTGCAGGCGCTGATGATGGCGGCAGTTCCGCTTCGCGACGCGGCTCGGCGGCCGGGTGGTCGGGCGCGGGCAATGGCGCGGCGATCACCGGGGCATCGAACCCCGGCCCGCTACGGGGCTCTTTATGGTACGGATCCGCCGACCGTGGGCGAACTGTCGAAGGCTCTATGGGGACCGGCTCGACGATGACGCCCGGAGGAGCGATGTCGACCCGGCCTTCGAGCGTTACTCCCGGCGGCGGCGGTCCGTCGATAATCGCGCCACGGCGATCCTCGAAGCGCTGACGGCGTTCCCGGAACTGCTGGCGGCGCGGCTGCTCCACCCCGATGATGCGGCCATAGGCATCGACCATGACGCGCCGGCCCATCTCGTCGATGTAGACTTCGGCGACGTTGTCATCATAGATTTCGACGTTCGGATCGTAATATTGTGCCAGTCGCACGCCTTCATCGATCCGCCTCGCGGGATCGACGG
Source organism: Aurantimonas sp. C2-5-R2 (assembly GCF_036549495.1). Lineage (NCBI taxonomy): Bacteria > Pseudomonadati > Pseudomonadota > Alphaproteobacteria > Hyphomicrobiales > Aurantimonadaceae > Aurantimonas > Aurantimonas sp. C2-5-R2. The sequence goes on along the minus strand of NZ_JAZHLJ010000024.1, from coordinate 50,850 downwards.
TTTGCGCCAAGGCCACCGTCGCGCCGAATGACAGCACGAGCGCCGGAAGATACAACCGCGCGATTACACTCATCTTCACCTCTCCACCAACCGGTGACCCGGACGCCGCGATCGGCCTGCAAAAACGCTTCCTCGCTGAAGCAAGCGGATTTCGTGGCAGCTTGACGACCGGTCCTGACCGTATTGCCATAGCGAATGGCAGATGAACCAGACATGAAAATGGCGGTTTTACTTCTTTTTTCGGTCTAAATCGGCTGATCCAGCCTCGCGACAGAGCCAGATGCGCCGGAACGGCACACTGCGGCAAGCCCGCCTTCCGACGACCCGACCGCCACCTCGCCCGCCGCCGAATGCGGCCCGGTGGAACACGAGGGGTCCGCAACCCGTTGATGGGGCAACCGAAACGGATCGGAGAAGCAGCATGTCATCGACGGAAGGACGGACTATCATGGGCGACGAGGCCACGGGCGGTGTTGGCGTCGACAATATCGAGGCGAGCCGCGTCTCGGGGACCGAAGTCTACAACACCGACGGTCATCATCTGGGTCATATCCATGACCTCGTGCTCGGCAAGCGCGACGGGCGGGTGAAATACGCGATCATGTCGTTTGGCGGCTTTCTGGGGATCGGCGAGGAATTTCATCCCCTGCCCTGGCAGGTGTTGAAATATGACGAGCGGCAAGGCGGCTATGTCGTCGGCATCACCCGTGATCAACTCGAGGGCGCGCCGCGTTATGCCGCGGGCGCCACGCCCAGTTGGGGCGACCCGGACTACGGCCGCAGCATCGACGACTATTATCGCCCGGCCTACATCTGACCCGTGGGAATCAGGGCCCAATGAAAAAGGGCGGCCTCGCGGCCGCCCTTTTTCATTCGTTATCGCACTTGTCAGGCGGCCGCCCGGTCGCCGGCGGCGTTTGCTTTCGATCCGACCACATGGAAAATCAGGTGATCGGTCCCGCCGGTGATCTTCACCGTGCTCTCGTCGCGAACCTCCCCGAGCAGGATCTTCTCGGCCAGCGGGTCCTGCACCTCGCGCTGGATCACCCGCTTCAGGGGTCGAGCGCCGTAGGCCGGATCGTAGCCCTTCTCCGCCAGCCAGGCCCGTCCGCTCTCGTCGAGCTCGATCTGGATCTTGCGATCGACGAGCAGCTTTTCGAGCCGCGCCATCTGGATGTCGACGATCGCACCCATCTCCGAACGATGCAGCCGGTGGAAAAGGATGGTCTCGTCCACGCGGTTGAGGAACTCCGGCCGGAAGGAGGCACGCACAACGGCCATCACCTGTTCCCGTGCGGCTTCCGCGTCCTCGTCGTCCTTGAGCGCGACCAGATACTCCGCCCCCAGATTGGAGGTCATGATGATCATGGTGTTGCGGAAGTCGACCGTCCGCCCCTGCCCGTCCGTCAGACGCCCGTCGTCGAGCACCTGCAACAGGACGTTGAAGACGTCCGGGTGAGCCTTCTCGATCTCGTCGAACAGGACAACCTGATAGGGCCGGCGCCGCACCGCCTCGGTGAGCGACCCGCCTTCCTCGTAGCCGACATAGCCCGGAGGCGCGCCGATCATCCGGGCGACCGAATGCTTTTCCATGAACTCCGACATGTCGAGACGAACCATCGCCGTCTCGTCGTCGAACAGGAACGAGGCGAGCGCTTTGGTGAGTTCGGTCTTGCCCACGCCGGTGGGGCCGAGGAAGATGAACGAGCCGATCGGCCGGTTCGCGTCCTGAAGGCCGGCCCGCGCCCGCCGCACCGCCCTGGAGACGGCCTGAACCGCTTCGCCCTGGCCGACGACGCGCTTTTGCAGCGAGTCTTCCATGCGCAGCAGCTTGTCGCGTTCGCCTTCCAGCATCCGATCGACCGGGATACCGGTCCAGCGCGAGATCACCTGGGCGATATGGTCGGCGGTGACGGTTTCCTCGACCATCGAATCGGCATCAGGCACACCGTCGCTCGCCTCGGCCTCCTGCAGTTCCTGCTCGAGCTTGGGGATTTCGCCATAGGCGAGTTCTCCGGCCCGTTGGAACTCGCCTTGCCGCTGGGCGATAGCGAGTTCGTTGCGGGCCTCGTCGAGTTGCCGTTTCAGATCCGCGGCAAGGCCCAGCTTGGATTTTTCCGCCTGCCAGGCGCTGGTGATGCGACCGGATTCTTCCTCCAGATTGGCGATCTCGGAATCGAGCCGCTCCAGCCGGTCCCGTGCCGCGTCGTCGGTCTCCTTGCGCAACGCCTCGCGCTCGATCTTCAGCTGCATGACACGCCGATCGATCTCATCGAGCGCTTCGGGCTTGGTATCCACCTGCATGCGCAGCCGCGCCGCGCCTTCATCGACAAGGTCGATCGCCTTGTCCGGCAGGAAGCGGTCGGTGATGTAGCGGTTCGACAATTGCGCCGCCGCCACGAGGGCGGAGTCGGAGATACGCACCTGATGGTGCTGCTCGTATTTCTCCTTGAGGCCGCGCAGGATCGAGATCGTATCCTCGACCGTCGGCTCGGCAATGAACACCGGCTGGAAACGCCGGGCCAGCGCCGCGTCCTTCTCGACGTGCTTGCGATATTCGTCGAGCGTCGTCGCGCCGACGCAGTGCAGCTCACCGCGGGCGAGCGCTGGCTTCAGCAGGTTTGAGGCGTCCATCGCCCCGTCCGCCTTGCCGGCGCCGACCAGCGTATGCATCTCGTCGATGAACAGGATGATCGAACCGGCCGCGCTGGTGACTTCCGACAGCACCGCCTTCAGCCGTTCCTCGAATTCGCCGCGATATTTCGCACCGGCGATCAGAGAGCCCATGTCGAGCGCCATCAGTTGCTTGTCGCGCAGCGACTCCGGCACGTCGCCATTGACGATCCTGAGCGCCAGGCCTTCGGCGATCGCGGTCTTGCCGACACCCGGCTCGCCGATCAAAACAGGATTGTTCTTGGTGCGCCGGGAGAGGACCTGGATCGTGCGGCGGATTTCCTCGTCCCTGCCGATCACCGGGTCGAGCTTGCCCTCCCGCGCCACGGCGGTGAGGTCGCGGGCGTATTTCTTCAAGGCGTCGTAGCCGCTCTCGGCCGAGGCGGAATCCGCCGTGCGTCCCTTGCGTATTTCGTTGATCGCCTCGTTGAGGCCGTTCGGCGTCACGCCGGCCTTCTTCAGGATATCGGCTGTCTTGGCGGATGTCTCGATCGTCAGCGCCAGCAGCAGCCGCTCGACGGAGACGAAGCTGTCGCCGGCCTTTTTGGCGATTTCCTCGGCCGTCGCGAACACCTTGGCCAGCGGCTGCGCCAGATACATCTGCCCGCTGCCGCCCGAGACACGGGGCATCGCATCCAGCGCCGCATCGACGGCGAGACGGACGTCCTTTGGCCTACCACCTGATTTCTCGATCAGGCCGGCCGCCATCCCCTCCTCGTCATCGACGAGAACCTTGAGAAGATGCTCCGGGGTGAATTGCTGATGGTCGCGCGACACCGCGAGCGTCTGGGCCGCCTGAATAAAGCCGCGCACCCGTTCGGTATATTTTTCCAGATTCATTGGATCGCTTCTCCTTTCGGCGGTCCACCCTCGCTCGAGGCATGAGCCGCGCATCCATGGAGAACGGCTCCCGACACCGGCGAGCCGCCCGCCATGGATATGGGATCAGACGGGTCGCCGCGAAAGAGGCTGCGTGCCGGACTGTTGCAAAAATGTTGCGCCATCTTGAACGCAAAAGGACGCCGCGGCAGCCGCGACGTCCTTGATCTTGATCATTGGTTCCGACCATTGGCCGAAAAAGCCAGCCGGTTCAGCCGTTCGACGCCAACAGGAAGTCCGGCAGCGTATTACCCTCGCCATCGCGGGTCTCGGCCGACGCCTCTTCGGGCTTCTTCTTGCGCGGCCGGCCGGGCCGACGCTTCACGGGCGCTTCGCCTTCCGTCTCCGGTGCCTTCACCCCGTGATCCGGGTTGACGGCAGCCTCGACCGTGCGGGCTTCGACAGTCGCGGCCTCATCGCCCGGACGGGTTTCGCTCGCGGGGATCGCTTCGTCACCCTCGCGGCTCCGGCGCGGCCTGCCCCGACGACGCGGCGTCCGTTCCGCCTGCGCGTCGGGTTGCGATTCGCCGGCAGCGACCGCTGCGCCGCTTGGCGCTTCCGACGAACGCTCGTCACGGGTGCGCTCGCCGTCGTTGCGCTGATGGCGGCCGCTGTCGCCTTGTTCGGAGTTCTCGCGTCCGATCACCGGCTGCGGGCCGGTGCCGTCCGCCTGAACCCTGTCCCGGCGATCACGGTTCCTGTCGCGATTGCCATCACGGTTGCCGTCGCGACCCCGATTGCCGTCCCGGTCGCGATTGTGGTCACGATCTCGGTTGCCATCGCGATCGCGGTTGCCGTCACGGTCTCGGTTGTCGCGAGCGTTCTCACGGTCGCGGTTGCCATCGCGATCCCGATCACGGTTGCTATCACGATCGCGAAAACCCTCGCGGCCATCACGATCGCCGTCCTGCTGACGATGATCGTTGCGCTCGCCGCGATCGCTCGAATTATCCTGCGAATCGTCGTCCTCATCGGAATCGTCGCGGGAATCACGTTCGTCACGCTGTTGCGGGAACTGCGCCTGCGCAGCCGCCACGATGCGGTTGTAGTGCTCGGCGTGCTGCAGATAGTTCTCGGCCATCACCCGGTCGCCAGCACCCGAAGCATCGCGCGCGAGCGTCGTGTACTTCTCCGCGACATGCTGGGCGGTACCCCTGATTTTCACATCCGGGCCGTTCGACTCGTAACTGCGCGAGAGCGGATTAGGACCTTTCCGTCCGCGGCTGCGCATACGGTTTTTCTGCTGTCCTGGCCTCATGAACTTCCTGTCTATTGGATGCACCGGTCGCGCCGGTATGGCCTACTGCCTCAGGGTGCGCCATGCGCGCCCGCACGAAATTAGCTCCGCCGGAGCAAAGCCAACATAGAGAGGTTAAAATCGGTTGTGCCTGGCGATACCCTCACGCCGGCTTGACGGACGACCTACCAGTCATCTCGAGCGTCCTGTGGGCTGCCGTCGAGCGGCGCCTAAAGGAACTGCCCCCTCGGATGTTCCGTACTGGCGGCGACCCTAGAGGGTAACGCGCGCCGTAACAAGTGCCTTTTCAACAATTAAGGCGGTCAACACTGGATCGAAGCGCGATCCCCCTCCTGCTCTGACAGCGGTTTCTCCTCCCGGCCGAAACTCAGGACGCGAACCACACCGGAAAAATCGCGTGTGCAAACGTGGAGATGCAACCCTTGTGATGCAAATATCGCCGCCACGTCGTCTTCCTGCCCCAGGCCAATCTCGACGATCACGCGGCCGCCGGGCCGCAAAACCGCGTCGATTCCCGCCGCGATCGCACGATAGGCATCCAGCCCATCCTCGCCACCGTCCAAGGCTGCCAGCGGATCATGCTCGCGCACGTCAACCGCCAGGGACGGAATATCGCCGCTCCGGATATATGGTGGATTCGACAGCACCAGATCAAGGGGGCCGCCGGCCGCCGCAAGATAATCCGACAGGACAGGCTGCATCCTGTCGGCAACGCCCGCCGCTTCGGCATTGCGGCATGCGGTTGCGAGCGCGCCTGGCGAGATATCGATCGCCAGAGCCCGCGACCGCGGAAACAGCGCCAGCAGCGAAACGGCGATGACACCCGACCCCGTGCCGATATCGGCGAAGAGACATTCCCCGCGCCGGTCGATAATCTCGGCCATCGCCTTGCGCGCCTCGTCGACGAGAATTTCCGTGTCCGGTCGCGGCTCCAGGGTGTCGGGAGAGATTTCGAACTCGTGCTCGTAGAAGGCGCGGCGGCCGAGGATGCGATGAACGGGCTCGCCGGCGAGCCGTCTGGCGAGGCGCGATTCGAGGCACGCCACCGCCCCGCTCGACACCGTCAGGGCGGACGCGGAATGAACCTCTCCCAGTGGGAGGCCCGCGCACTCGGCAATGAGCAGGCGCGCGTCGAACTCCGGCGTTGCCGACTGGGCCGCGCGCAGGCGCTCGATAGCGTGGCGCAGCAACGGGCCCAGCCTGTCGGCCGCCTCAGTCATCCACGCCGACGGCGGCAAGCTGGTGGGCCTGATGGTCGGCGACCAGGGCTCCGACCAGTTCGTCCATCTCGCCCTCGATCACGCGATCGAGTTTGTAAAGGGTCAGATTGATACGGTGGTCGGTCACGCGGCCTTGCGGAAAATTGTAGGTGCGGATGCGCTCGGAGCGATCGCCGCTGCCGACCTGTCCCCTGCGCGCGGCGGAGCGTTCGTCGTCAGCCTTCTGGCGTTCGAGATCGAAAAGGCGCGCCTTCAGCACCTGCATCGCCCGCGCGCGGTTCTGATGCTGCGATTTTTCCGACGATGTCACCACGATGCCGGTCGGCAGATGGGTGATGCGAACGGCCGAATCGGTGGTGTTGACGTGCTGGCCGCCGGCGCCCGAGGCGCGCATCGTGTCGATGCGAATATCCTCGGCGCGCACGTCGACGTCGATGTCTTCCGCCTCTGGCAGGACCGCCACGGTCGCGGCCGAGGTATGGATTCGGCCGCCCGATTCGGTCGCGGGAACGCGCTGCACCCGATGCACGCCTGATTCGAACTTCAGCCGTGAGAATACGCCGGGCCCTTGGATCGAGGCGATCACCTCTCGGTAGCCGCCGACCTCGCCCTCGCTCGCCGACAGGAGCTCGACCTTCCAGCGGTTCAACTCGGCATAGCGCTGATACATGCGAAACAGGTCGCCGGCGAAGAGCCCCGCTTCGGACCCGCCTGTGCCGGCGCGGATTTCCAGGATGGCCCCTTTTTCGTCGGCGGCGTCCTTAGGCAGCAGCAGGATACGAATCTCGTCCGTGAGCTGGTCGAGACGCTGCTTCAATTCGTCGATCTCGACCTCGGCGAGGTCGCGCATCTCGCGATCGGCGGTCGGGTCGTCCAGCAGCGAGCGGGAATCGGCGAGTTCCCGTTCCACCTTGCGATAGGAGCGGATCGCTGCGACCACCGCCTCGAGGCCGGAATATTCCGCGGCGAGCTTGGAATAGACGTCGTGAGCCGGCCCCTTGGCCATCTCGTTCTCGAGATGACCGAAGCGGGCCAGGATCTCATCAAGGGTCGAATTCGGCAGCGTCGCCATAATGTCCTGAAGCTGATGTCAAAGTGAATGGAGCGCGGCCGACGCCGCGGCGAAGAGACGGGGCGAGCCGCCGATCACTGCGGTCCGCTAATACGGGATTCCATTGGCTTCCGCGAAATCGACGAGAAGCTGTCGCGGACTGGCCGCCAGTTGGCCGCCGTTGAGTTGCTGCGCCAGCGCCTCGGAAAGCTTTTCCGCCTCCAGTTCGACCATCATCGCCTTCACCGGACCGATCGAGGGCGGTGCCATGGATATGGAGCGGAAGCCGAGTCCAATCAACGCCATCGCCGAGAGCGGCTGACCGGCCATCTCGCCGCACAGCGTCACCGGGACATCGTGACGCTGCCCGGCATCGACGATCGACTTCAACGCCCGCAGGAACGGCGCCGACAAATCGTCGAAGCGCGTGGCGACACGCGCATTGCCGCGATCGACGGCATTGAAGAACTGGAACAGGTCGTTCGAGCCAACGGACACGAAATCGAGCACTTCCATCAGCTCGTCGAGCTGGAACAAAAGCCCCGGCACCTCGATCATCGCGCCCACCTTCAGCCGCTTCGGCATGACATGGCCGAAGCGCGTCAGATGCTTGAACTCGCGGCTGATCATCTCGCGCGCTTGCCTGAGCTCCGACACCTCCGTCACCATCGGAAACATGACGCGCAGTTCGCGCCCGGCGGCCGCCTTGAGCAACGCCCGCAGCTGGGTGCGCATCAAGCCGGGACGGTCGAGGGCAAGCCGCAGCGCCCGGTAGCCCAGGGCCGGATTTTCCTCCGGCGACTGGCTGAGATAAGGCAACACCTTGTCGCCGCCGACATCCAGCGTGCGAAACGTCACCGGCCGGCCGTTGGCCGCATCCATGACCGCCGAATAGAGCCGCTCCTGATCGCGCGCACGCGGCATCGTCGAAGCGACCATGAACTGGAGTTCGGTGCGGAAAAGGCCGATGCCTTCCGCGCCTGCAGCGTCGAGCTGGGGCAGGTCGACGAGAAGGCCCGCGTTCATTTGCAAGCTGATCGGCACGCCGTCCTTGGTCTCGGTCGGCACATCGCGCAGCGAATGATAGCGCTCCTGGCGCTTCGCCCGGAACTTCACCTTGTCGGAATACAGCGCCTCGAGTTCCGGAGGTGGACGCAGATGAACGCTGCCGTCCTCGCCGTCGACGATGATCGAATCGCGGTTCTCCGACATCGAGACCGCGCCCTTGACCTGGCCCACGACGGGAATTCCCAGCGCTCGCGCGACGATGACGACGTGGCTGGTCGCAGCGCCCTCCTCCAGCACCAGCCCGCGAATGTCGTCCCGGCGATAGTCGAGCAACTCCGCCGCGCCCATCGAACGCGCGACGATGATGGCGTCGGCATTCTCCGCCCCGGCGTGGTCGTCGCGGCCGATCAGCTGGCGCAGCAACCGGTTGGCAAGATCGTCAAAATCATGCAACCGCTCGCGAATATACGGATCGGTCATGTGCATCATACGGGCGCGCATGTCCGACTGCACCTTCTCGACCGCGGCTTCCGCGGTCAGTCCGTTGCGAACCGCTTCCTGGAGCCTGCGCACCCAGCCCCGATCATGGGCGAACATGCGGTAGGCCTCGAGAACGGCGCGATGCTCGCCTTCGCCAGCCACGTCCCGGCGCGACAGCATGTTCTCGATCGACACCCTGAGGATGCCGAGCGCCTTGTCGAGGCGTTCGACCTCCGCTTCCGTGTCCTCATTGAACAGGTTGGTGACGACGACCCGCGGCTCGTGCAGAACCACCTTGCCCAGGCCGATGCCATCCGACAGGGCAGCACCATCGAAGCTGACCGGCCGCGACAGGTCGAGCGCGACACCGGGGCGTTGCAAGCCCTCCAGACTGCCGGCGGCGATCATCTCGGCAACGACCATCGCCACCGTCTCCAGCGCCTCGGACTCCTCGTCGCGATAGATCCGCGCGGATTTGTTCTGGACGACGAGCACGCCGAGGGTCCGACCAGCGCGCAGGATCGGCACGCCCAGGAAGGAGTGGTAAACCTCCTCGCCGGTCTCTGGCAGATAGGTGAAGGCCGGGTGCTTTTGCGCCTCGGACAGGTTCAGCGGCCGCGCCGTCGCCGCGATCGTGCCGACGAGGCCCTCGCCAAGCTTGAGCTGGGCGAGGTGGACTGCCGCCGGATTGAGACCTTCGGTGGCATAGAGTTCCAACACCGCGTCGGCGCGCAGCACGTAGAGCGAGCAGACCTCGGCCACCATGTTCTGGGCGATGGAGCGGACGATCTGGTCGAGGCGCACCTGCGCGTCGAGAGGCTCGGCCATGAGCTCCCGGATGCGGCGCATGAGAACGCGCGGGCCTGACATGTCGCTTCTCAACAACGCGGTCTTCCGTTTCAGGGGCCGACAAAGCGTCGCAACCGATCCAGTCCGGCTACGCCACGGCCTGTCCCTACAAGATCACATACTCAGGTTCGCCGAGAACCCCATTGGGGAAATGAGCCGTGACCGTCAAGAAAAGTGCCTTGGCGTCCTCGATGGCACGATTCGGCGCGCCGCCCCAAGACATTACCCCTTATCGAGGCCATAGACCGAATGCAGAGCGCGAACTGCAAGCTCGGTGTAATCGCCATCGATCAGGATCGATATCTTGATTTCGGATGTGGTGATGGCGCGAATGTTGACGCCGCGCTCGGCCAGCGCCTTGAAGGCAGTGGCGGCAACACCCGTATGGCTGCGCATGCCGACCCCGATGACCGAGACCTTGGTCAGCCCCTGTTCGCTCTGGATCGCGTCGTAGCGCATTTCCGCCTTGGCCTTGTCGAGCACGGCAGTGGCCTTGCCCAGATCGCCGGCCGGGACCGTGAAGGTCATGTCCGTCGAGGCGCCCGATTCGGAGATGTTCTGGACGATCATGTCGACATTGACGCCGGCCTCGGCGAGCGGCCCGAAGATGGCCGCCGCGACACCTGGCTGATCGGCCACTCGCCGCAGCGAGATTTGTGCTTCGTCCCTGGCGTAGGCGATCCCTGTGACGACCTGCTGTTCCACGATTTCATCCTCGTCGCAAATGAGCGTTCCCGGCGGGTTGTCGAAATCGCCCATGCCGGGCGCGTCCGGGTCGTCGAAAGAAGACCGCACGAAGGTGCGCACCTTGTGCACCATAGCGAGTTCGACGGATCGCACTTGTAGCACCTTGGCGCCGAGCGAGGCCATTTCCAGCATTTCCTCGAAGGAGATGCGGGCCATGCGCCGCGCCTTGGGCTCGATCCGCGGATCGGTGGTGTAGACCCCGTCGACATCGGTATAGATATCGCAGCGATCGGCGCCCAGCGCCGCGGCCACGGCCACGGCTGATGTATCCGAGCCGCCGCGGCCGAGAGTGGCGATGCGGTTGTCCGGCGCGATCCCCTGAAAACCGGCGATCACCGCAACCTGGTTTTCCTCGAAACGGCGAATGATGTCGGACGCGTCGATCTCCTGGATGCGGGCGGCGCCATGGGCGCCGTCGGTCTGGATGGCGATCTGCCAGCCTTGCCAGGAGCGCGCGTTGACCCCCATTCCCTGAAGCGTGATCGCCAGAATGCCGGCGGTGACCTGCTCGCCCGAGGCGACGACGGCGTCATATTCGCGCGCGTCGTGAATCGGCGAGGCCTCGCGGCACCAGCCGACGAGCTCATTGGTCCGGCCGGCCATGGCGGAGACGACGACGGCGACGTCGTGGCCCGCGTCGACCTCACGTTTGACATGCCGCGCGACGTTGCGGATGCGGTCGATGTCGGCGACGGAGGTTCCGCCAAATTTGAGGACGAGACGGGCCATGAAAACGGGTTCGTTGTCTTGGGGGACCGAGCCCCAGGGGTCCGATCGGTGACGGGTGCGGCGAACGCTTGTCACGGCGCGTTCTTGAAATGCCCAGTAAGGGTTAAGCGGGCGTTCCCTAGCCGATGCGGCCCGCAACTGCAATCGGGGGACGTCGGTTGGAACCTTGCTGGCGGCTCGCTAGCGCTCTGCCGCCAAAAGGATCGGGGGTCAGCTCTGGTTCGACCGCGCCTCATCCCCGGCTTCCTCGCGCGTGGCCCGAGACGACGCGCTTTGGTCCCGCATCGAAGGCGAGAGCCACATAGCGGGCGTTGCGGTAATGAACTCGCAGCCGCCAGCGCCGACGCAGGAAGCGGCAGGCCATCCTGGTGGCGCGCGCCGGCAAGGTGGCCGCGTCGTCGAACGGAACGATGTGATGGAGGAGGACGATCCGGCCGCCCGGTGCGATCGCCTGTTCGAGCGCCAGCAGACAATGCCGCAGTGCCTCCGGCGACAAGTAGTAGAGCACTTCCGAGACGACGATCAGATCGAATGGCCCTCTGAGCATTGCCTCCGGCAGCACGGCCTGCACGAATTTCACCCGATCTCGCCCTCGATTGCGGCGCCGGGCAATGTCCAGGGCGGTCGCCGAGCCGTCCGTCGCGGTCAGGCGCAGGCACCGGTCAGCCAATGCCGCCGTGGTTTCGCCATTGGCACAGCCGAGTTCCAGCCCTCTGCCGTAGCAGCGCGAGCCGCAAGCCCGCAGCAGCACGCCGCGCTTGTAGTGCTCGAACGGTGCAGCTGCATAGCGCCAGGGGTCTGGATCGGCGGCGAACAGCGCCTCGAACCCGGCAACTTCGATCACCTTTCGCATGGCTGCCAGTAGATCTCTTCAGAACCGGTCAGCCGCGCGATAGTCGCGGCGGTCAGCCGAAAGCCGTCTGGGTCGTCGGCGATCAGATTCGTGGTTTGCGAGACATGCGCAGCCACGGCCAGGCGCTTGACCGCCTGATGCGATGTGATGTCGAGGCGCCGTTCGACCATCTCGCCCGCCCGGGGCCGATCGTCCGCCGCGCCCAGTTCGTCGAGCCAGATTGCGTATTCGAGCTGAAAGGGTTGCTGGGCCGCCGTCGCTAGGGCCGCGGTCACCAGCCCCCAGCTGTCGCGATGGTCCCGGTGCGGGTCGCGCCGCCAAGGCAGGAGGACGAGGTCAGGGCGGAAATCTCTGACGACCCCGACCACCGTGCTCTTGGCTTCGCGCCAAAGCGCAGTGCCCTCGGTCGGCATATCGGCGTCCCGCAAACGCAGAAAGCTGCGCGGATGGTCGCCGGCGCCGAGGCATTCCAAGGCGTTCGACGCTTCGACTTCGCGCTGGGCCGCCAACCGCTCCCTGGACCATGTTGCGGAGCCGGGATGTGACGCGCCGCCGTCGGTGACGAAGATCGTGTGGGTCTGCCGCCCGAGCGCCGCAGAGCGGGCGATCGCTCCGCCGCAGCCGAGCGATTCGTCGTCGGGATGCGGCGCGACGACCAGGACCCGCTCGGCTCCGAACGCCTGCGGTGATTCCGTGTCGGTCATGTCCGCCGCCCCGAACCGGGATGCCAGTCGCCGGTCGCCATCGCTTCGCCCAAGGATCGGAGCGCGCCATCCGGGTTCGGCTGACGCAGATAGGTCCGAAGATCGCGGACCAGGCGTTCCAATGGATGCGGCGCATTGAACCCCGCCGCTCCGACGGCTCGTTCCGCCGTCTCCAGCACCAGCAACGCGTTCGCCTCGACCGCGGATCGCGTCGCGTTGGCATAGGCCAGAAGCGCCTGCGCCGGGGCCTCATCGTCGGCCCGCCCGCTCTCGGCTGCGTCCCAGGCGCCGGCGGCCCGGTCGATCCAGCCATAGCCCGACTCCACGGCGATCCCCATGCGCGCCAGGCGATGTAGCTGGTAGGGGTCACCGGCCCGCCCGGTGCTGGTCAGATGGGCCAGCGCGGCGTCGAGCACCGCATGCATTCCGCCGACATGCACGGCGGCGAAGCGGATCGCGCCCCCGCTGAACCACGGCTCCCGGACATAGTCGTCGGGCTGCCCGAGGACATGATCGGCGTCGGCGGGCACACCGGTCAGGTCGATTATGTGACTGCCCGAAGCGCGCATGCCGAGCGGACGCCACCAGGAGCGGTCGACTGACGCGGCGTCGAGCGGCGCCAGCATCATCTGACGTCCTCCCGCCGTCGGCATCGTCACGATCGCCTGCGCCAAGCCGTCGACCCCGGAAGCATAGTTCTTCTTGCCGGCGTAGCGTCCCTCTTCGAGCCGTAGCGGGTCGGTCGGCGCGTCGGTGTTCCAGACACCGAACAACTCCCCCTTCTGAGCCTTGGCGCGATACGCCGCGGCCTGTTCCGGCGTCCCATAGCGATAGACCAGCAGCAGCGCGTTGGCATGCCCCTCGAAAATCCGGCCGGTGCTGAGATCGCCGCGACCGATCGCGGCCAAAAGCCGCAGCAGCTTCGCCGTTTCGCCAGGGCCGACCGGCGGTTGCGTGGAATAACCGCGCGACTCCAGCACCGCGAACGCCTCATGGGGAAACTCGCCGTCGCGGTCTCGCGCCGCGGCAAGGGCGGCAAGGCGATCAGAAAGTTCCTCCAGTTGCGCGGCTTCGTACAGATCATGCCGCACGGGACGCGCCCCCGAAGTTTAGGATCAGCATCTGGAGTTCATCGATTGCTGCCCTGACCGGAACGGTCGGGATCGCGTCCGGCGCCTCGGGTGCGAAGCGTTCCACCAGTTCCTCCGGCGATAGCAGCTGCCCGAACGAATCGTGGAGGTCGGCCGGCAGAATGGAAAGACGCATGGCGGCCGTGGCGAGCGACGCCGCATCGCAATCACCGAGCGTCCGCAACAGTCGGCGGCGCCGCGCGCGTTCGAGTATCGTCGTTGGAGCCTCCACCAGATGCGGATCGCCGGCTTGTGTCGCCGTGACCCATTGCTTCAGACAGTCCGCCATTCCGCCAGCGGCGCGACCGGACAGACGCGCCGAGACCTCGACGATGACCTCCGGCGCGTGCCGCACCTTGAAGCCGCTTGAACGGACATTCGTTACCAAGGCAAGGTCCTCCCGGCGAGGCAATGCCGGAAGCCCACCGACCCGATCATACACGTCGGCCCTCACTGCAAGGCTTGCGCCGGTATGGTCGTGATGGCGCGGCCACGGATCATGCGGCAGGGGGTCAACGATCGCAGTCAACTGGTCGCTTAGCATGGCAAACTCTTGCTGATCGCGCGCGCGGCGGAGAAACGCCGGGCCAAGCAAGGCTTCCTCGTCGACATTGCCGATCAGGCGTCCTCCGACGAGATCGGCGCCTTGGGAGATCGCAGCCAGATTGGCTTCGATCCAGTTGTTCGCCGGTACGGCGTCGGCGTCGGTGGTCAGCAAGACGCCACTCCCGTCCGACGGGCACAGCGCGCGGGCCGTGTCCAATGCGAGCCGCCGCGCCGAGCCGGCATGGGCGTCGACCGGTTCGAATGCGACCGTCACCGCATGAAGGGCGATGCCCGCATGCTTTTCCGCCTCCCGCAGAGCGGCCCCGAGCGAGTCGTCGCGACAATTGTTCAAAATGAGCACGACATCCAGCCGTGCAACGCCACGCCTAAGCCAGCTCTGCTTGGCCAAAGCGCGGATCAGCCCCGGAAGCCGCTCTGCTTCGTCCCGCGCCGGGACGGCGACCAACGGGCGTAGGTCGAGCGCCGTAGGGTTCGTGGCGAACAACGAAGGACGATGAACGACATTCGTCGTCGCACCAGGTGTTGGCGCGCCGGACCCCGCCGGATCGAAGATCGAAGCTACGTCCGGGGAATTTGCGATTTCTGTCTTGCGAAACATCTGATGTGCCGTCGAGGCTGGAACCTCTGCTCAAACAACAAGGCTCGTTTCCCTGTTCCACGGAGGCTTGAGCCAAATCGTTACCCGGCTTGCGAACAGCACCCAGGGGAACGACGCGCCGGACGCCAAGCGCGTGCCTCACCCGGTGCCTCTGCCGCCGGGCGAGCGACGGTCTTCAAGTCTTGTCGAGGAGGCTGCTGACAGTGCCCTTCGCATCGATTTGGCACCAGATTGGAGCCTGTCTGACCTCGTACCCGCCCCGGCGCTTATACGTGATCCGTGTGAATAGAGGCGCCAGATAACCACCATCCTTCAGGCTCTTCATTTGCCCATAGCTCCTGACGGTCACCTCGGTGGAGCCGTATGGCAGGGCGGCTTGCGCGACGGACTTCTTGCAGGCCCCGAGGACGCGGCGAGGCGTACCGGCAATTTGCTGGATGGAAGCCGACGAGGCCTCATCGCGGGTGAGCAAAGCGGCCTCTCCACCACTTGTTGGGCGAAGATACCGAGGCAAAACGATCGTGGGGTCAGCACCGGTCGCCTGCGGGCCGGACGAGGCGGCGTTTTCCGCCGCGGCTCCGGAAGCGCCGCTCGTTCCAGAGCTGCCAGCCGATACGCCGGCAGATGCGTCACCGCCACCGGCCGAAACCCCTGCGGACGTACCGCCAGCCGACGCGCCAGCAGAGACGGCACCGCTGCTCCCCGCGCTCACTCCAACTCCGGCACCGCTCGCCGAAACGCCTCCGCCATCGCCGCCTATCGACGCGCCAGCCGACACCCCGCCTGCCGAGACCCCGGCGGACGCACCGCCCGACGGGCCGCCGCGGGCACTCACGCCGCCCGCGCCGACGTCGATCGCTCTAGCGGTGGCGGGAAACAAAAGGATGGCAGCGGCAGCAAGAACGATACCGGGTCTCGTCATTGGAAAGCTCCATGATGTCATTGTTCAGTTCGCCGGCGGTCGCGTCGGCAGCAGCGAATCGGGAAGTTTGGGCACCGGCGGCACCGCTGCTTGCGGCTGGGCTTTTTTCCGCCGAGCGGCGGGCTCAGCAACAGCGGGCGCGACGGAGCCGGTATTGCTGGCCTGTCGGGCCTGGGCCGTCACCTCGCGAGGCCGATCGGCTGGACTGGCCGGGCCTTTGACCCTCCGGGCCGGTGGGGCGACCTTCGCCGGCGCGGCGGAGCGACCCGAATCCGGCGATGTTACGGCTGCACTGGAGGCGTTCCACTCTGGCCGCCCTGTGGGGAACAGGCACCGCGGTTCCCGGCGTCAGCGTCGGGGCGTCGGCGAGCGGGGAAATCGCACCAGAGGGAAGCCCCTCCTGCGGCGCGAAAGCCGCGACGTAATCTGCAATCGGAGCATTCGGTCCGTCCAGCGCGCCCAGAGGTTCGCGAAGGATGTAGGTGAATGGCAATCTGGGGTCGGAAGCGGCGTACCGTGCCGCAGGCACAGGAGCAGGACTGCGCTCGCTCTCCGCCTGTGGCTTGGAAAGAACTATACGCAGACTGAAGATCGGAGAATCCGCAACATCGACTGCGACCAGTCCCCGCTCGACATGGGGGCGTGATGCGGAGACGGCGAATGCCTGCGCGATGCGTCGATCGACAGGACTCACGGCGACCGGGCGCGCTCCTGGCTGCTCGGCAGCCTCCAAAAGAGCGACAACGGCTTTCGGCGAATCCTGGGACGCGGACAAACGTGCTTGTTGCGCGGCTCCTGACTGGGCCAGAACGACCGCGCAAGTCGCAATCGATGCCCGCAGGATGAGACGCGAAACAGGGGAAAGTCCGCACAACGCACCGCGCCGCCGGCCCGCATGGACGAAATGGTCCAGGCGATCTACCGGAACGACTGTGACAGCCCTTCCCTGACATTTGGTGATCGGCATCAAAGCTTCAACAACACGCCATTTCTCCAAGTTCATCACTGCAAACGGGCAGAATTCTTTTGCGTTCCGCCCTGCGGCAATGAATCTTTCGCGCACCCTCCTTTGACGTATAGAATCAAATTGAAATGAATGACTCGAGCGCGAATCATGTTTCACTAAAGTTTTATTAAAATATAATGAGAATGACTCGGATCGCCCGCATATACACTTCAACGCCAAAACAGATGTCGACGGGAGACTCTACGGCGCCGTCCCAGGCTTTGCTCGAAATTGGCACTCGCCCTCCTCCCCCACACGCCTATCCGGATATCTCGACGCCACCGGCTGCAGGAGGGAGAAGAAGGCTTGACTTCGTGCGGTAGCGCCGAAAGTTGAGCCCTGAAATACTGAAGCCGGCGACGCGACGACGAACAGATCGGCGCGGCCATCAATCGACGGGGCAGACGCAATGACCGAGGCGCGGCAGACGACGATCGACCCAGGCGAAGTGGAGCGCTTCTCGCGCCTCGCCCAGGAATGGTGGAATCCGGCCGGCAAGTTCAAGCCGCTGCACAAGTTCAACCCGGTTCGGCTGGAATATATTCGCGAACAGCTGGCGATGAATTTCGACTGCGACGTGCGAAGCGGACGCCCCTTCGAGGGTCTCGCGATGCTCGACATCGGCTGCGGCGGCGGCCTGATCTGCGAGCCGATGGCAAGGCTCGGCGCCAGTGTCGTCGGCGCGGACGCATCGGAAACCAATATCGAGGTGGCAAAGATCCACGCCGCCGAGAGCGGCCTCGCCATCGACTATCGCGCGACGACCGCCGAGGCGATCGCGGCGGGAGGCGAGCGTTTCGACGTCGTTCTGGCCCTCGAAGTCGTCGAACACGTCGCCGACGTCGAGCTGTTCCTGACTTCTTGCGCTCAGATGGTGAAGCCGGGGGGCCTGTTGTTCGTGGCGACGATCAACCGGACGCTCAAGGCGCTCGGCTTCGCGATCGTCGGCGCCGAATATGTGCTCGGCTGGCTGCCGAAGGGTACCCATCAATACGCCAAGCTGGTGCGGCCGGAGGAAATCGCGGCACCGGTCGAGCGGGCCGGGCTCTCGATGATCGATGAGGCGGGCGTCGTCTACCATCCGCTGGCTGACGCATGGCGCCGCTCCCGCGATCTCGACGTCAATTACATGGTGCTGGCGCGGCGCCCGGACGCCTAAGCCTCTGAGGAAAAACGGTGGATAATCAGCGACCGTCGCGACAAGCAAGCTGCGCGCAAGCTTCCGGTTGCATTGTTCTGTTGCGGGCGCGCTTTGCGTGCACAACCACAGACATGAAATCTGACGGGAACCGGCACGTGTAGAGTAGCGAACTTTGGAGGGCGAGATGGTCGCGGCACAAACAGACAACATACCCAATGAGGCGAGTTGTCCGATCCATCTGGAGATTCTCGCTCTGCTGCTACGCTCGGACAGCCGGACCAAACAGGCCCTGATCCAGGAAATCCCGGGTTCATCGCGGGCAAGATTGGCCTTTTTCTGCTATAATCGCGTCCATCTTCGCTCACTGGCGTTTCAGGTCGCCGCGCTGTGCGAACTCCGCGATCTCAGACTGATCGCGGGCACCAAGGGCGATCTCCTCTATAGCCAGGCGACGGAAGTCGGTCTGTTCGACGACAGCGACCCCGCGTCGCGTCGCAAGGGCGTGACCCTCGCCCGCACGGCGCGCGGCTGACGGCGCAGGCACGACAGCGTCAATTCTTGTCCTCGGGAAGCCCCGGCAGCGGAAAGGCGGCGATGCCTTCCTCGCTCAAGCCCTCGACCTCCCGCGCCGAGGCCTCGCCATAGATCTGGCGATGCTCGCTCTCGCCGTAGTGGATGCGCCGCGCTTCCTCGGCGAATTTCGGCCCGACATAATCCGACTTCGCCCGTAATTCGCGCGCCATCGCCTGAAGCTTGGCGATCGCTTTCGCCGCCTCGGCGTTGGCGAATTCCCCGACCGGCTGGGACGGCTCCCCGGCGACGGCGCCCGGAGCCTTCATCTTTGGGCTGGCGGCAACCGCGGGCTTCATCAACGCCTTCGAGACGTCGGACGCCCCACAGATCGGACATTCGAGCAAGCCGGCGGAGGCCTGCCGCTCGAAATCCTCGCCGGACCTGAACCAGCCGTCGAACGCATGGGCCGCGGGACGGCAGCGGAGCGCGAAGCTGATCACTCTGCCGCCTCGAGCGAGCCGGTCACGCGGATTTGCGCTGTCTCATCGCCGACGACGAAGGCGCGCGCGTTTTGCAAATTGGGAATTTTCGCCCGCGCCGCTGCGACCTCGGCTGTGTCGATCGTCGCGATCGCGATCCCCGGCTCGGCACCGGCAACCTCGGCGACCACCCGGCCCCACGGATCGACGATCAGCGAATGGCCAAAGGTCTCGCGTCCGTCGTCATGCCGTCCGCCCTGCGCCGCCGCCACCACATAGGCGCCGTTCTCGATCGCGCGGGCGCGCAAAAGGACGTGCCAATGGGCTTCGCCGGTCTGGCGGGTGAAGGCGGCCGGCGCCGTCAGGATTTCGGCACCGGCCAGCGCCTCTTCACGAAACAGATGCGCAAACCGCATGTCGTAGCAGATCGCGAAGCCGAGCCGCGCACCGCCATCGGGAAAGCTGAGATCAGCCAGTGCCGCGCGCGTTCCAGGTCGGTAGGTGCTCGATTCGCGCCAACTCTCGCCATTGTCGAGATCAACGTCGAACATATGGATCTTGTCGTAGGTGGTGACGCGGCTGCCATCGGGCGCGAACAGGAAAGCCCGGTTGGCCACCTTGCCATCGCCAGCCGCGATGGCTGTTGAGCCGACATGCAGATAGATCGAATGCTCCTTGGCGAGTCGGCCGGCCGTGGCGACCAGGAGGTCGTCGTCCTCGGAGCGAAGTCGGTTCATCAGCTCGGCGCGGTCGCGATGGACCATGCCGGTCATTTCCGGTGACTGCAGATAGGACGCGCCCTCGGCCACGGCTTCGCGGACCAGGCCTTCGAGGGCCTCGGCATTGGCCTGCGGCTCAAGCCCTGAGCGCATCTGCAGGACGGCGGCGCGAAAAACGGTCATGACAAGGCTCCAACGGTCAGCGACATCGTGTCACGCCGTAAGCAGGGCGTCGAGTTTGCCGGCGCGCTCGAGTGCGTAGAGATCGTCACAGCCACCGACATGGGTTTCGCCGATGAAGATCTGGGGGAAGGTCGCGCCCCCCTTTGCGCGCTGGTACATTTCCTGACGCAGCTGGGGTGAGGAACTGGCGTCCTTTTCCTCGTAGGCTACGCCCTTCTGGTCGAGAAGCTGCTTGGCGTGGCTGCAAAAGCCGCAGAACTGACGGGTATAGATGGTGACGTCCGGCATCGGATCACATTCCTAGTTATGAGCCCGAAAGCATATGGCTTCACTCCATGCCGGCCGCAACCCTTGCGAAAGTCAGAACATCGACATCCCTCGCGCCCGCCCGCTTCAACGCCCGCGTTGCGCTCGCTGCGGTTGCGCCAGTCGTGTAGACGTCGTCGACGAGGAGGACGCGACGCCCCTCGATCTCGGTGCGGCGCGTGTCGATGACGCGAAAAGCACCGCGCACATTGTCCCGCCGTTGGCGGGATCCGAGCCCGACCTGGCTGCGGGTCGGCTTCACCCGCCTCAGCGCCAGTGGCGCGAAGGCGATGTCGGCGTTGCGGGCGAGCAGCCGGGCAATTTCGGCGGACTGGTTGAACCGGCGGCGCCACAGCCGGCCGGCATGCAGCGGAACCGGCACCACGACATCGGCGTCGCCGAGAAGCTCTGCGCCCGAACGCGCCATCCATCCCGCCATCAGCGGCACCAGATCGGTGCGATCGCCGTATTTCAGCGCCGTGACGAGGCGGGCGGCCAGGTCCTGATAGATCACCGCGGCCCGCAGCCGGGCGAAGGGCGGCGGATCGGCGATGGCCTCCGCCGACAGGAACCCCTCGCCGAGATCGTAGGCGAAGGGCAGCCCAAGAACCTCGCAATAGGGCCGCTCGATGAATCGCAACTTCGCCCAGCAGGCCGGACAAACGGTGTCCACTCCTGTGACTGCCGCCTGACATCCCGGACAGACCGGTGGAAACAGCAATCGGCCGATCGCATCGCCAATCGCTCCGGTGCCGCGCTTGAATGGGCTCATTGCCTCGTCCTGCCCTCCAGCCCGGGTGCCCCCGGTTGACTACGTCGACCGGTCGGGTCACCTCGACGACAGGGACGGACCCCGTCCCCTTGACGATACGCCACCCGCCGTCAGCTACAAGCGCTGTCGCGGTCACCTTCGACAGAGCGCTGAGGGATCATGCCGGACATTTCGGACCACCAGGTTTTCGATCGGGCTTTGCTCGACCGTCGGCGGCAGCGCTGGCTTGACGCGGAGCCGCGGACGGGCGCCGGCTTTTTGCTGCGGGCGATCGCCGACGAACTTGGCGACCGGCTGTCGCTGGTCGAACGCCGTTTTGCGGTCGCCGTCGACCTGGGCGGCCACACCGGCAAAATGGCGGCGCGGCTTCGCGCCGGCGGCCAGGCCGACTGCGTCGTGCGGATCGAACGGCTGGCGGCTTTGCTGGAGGGGGAAGAATTCGCCTGCGTCGGCGACGAGGAGGCCCTGCCGCTGGCCGACGACAGCGTCGATCTCGTCATTTCCACGCTGTCGCTGCATCTGACCAACGACACGCCTGGCGCGCTTGTCCAGATCCGGCGGGCGCTCAAGCCGGATGGTCTCTTCCTTTGCGGCTTTCTCGGCGGCGAGACCTTGTCCGAGCTTCGGACCGCCCTTCTCGCGGCCGAAGCCGAGATCACCGGCGGCGTCTCGCCGAGGGTCGCGCCGTTTACCGATGTGCGCGATGCCGGCGGCCTGCTTCAACGGGCCGGTTTCGCGCTGCCGGTCGCCGATCAGGATCGGCTGACGGTGCGTTACGACACGCTGTTCGATCTGATGGCGGATTTGCGGGCAATGGGCATGGCCAACATGCTGGTCGAGCGGTCCCGTCGTCCGGCCTCGCGGCGATTGTTCCTGCGGGCGGCGGAGATCTATGCCGAGCGCTTCGCCGATCCCGACGGACGCATCCGCGCCACGTTCGACATCGTCTACTTGTCCGGCTGGCGGCCGCACGACAGCCAGCAAAAGCCCCTGCGGCCTGGCAGCGCCCGGACAAGCCTTGCCGCGGCGCTCAAGGACAAGTCGGACGATCTGACCTGAGGGCCAGACCAGTCGTTTCCGACCCGCCCCAGCCGCATTCGGTATGACTATCGATAACCAGGGGTGGGCGCGGCGTGACGGTCAGAACGCCGCCAGAACACCGTCGAACATGGAAACGACCGACGTGCCGATCCCGGTCGCTGCCACGACGATCGCAATCGAAATCAGCCCGGCGATCATCACGTATTCAATGGCGGTTGCCCCGCTGATGTCATAGCGAAGCTTCTTCGCCGCTTTGCGCGCGCGTCCGGGCTGACGAGACGGCCGTGGCCAGTTCAGCACGCGCCGGTACTCCCGCCATCCGAGAAGATCACGCAGGGCCGCGCGCCTGACCGTTGCAGCACGCTCCGCCGCACGGTGTACCGGTTCGACGACCCGATGGAACCCGTTGCCATCGTGTCGATCTGGGCGGTTGACGCGACGTAGTCGGCCCCCCGTTTGGCGGCCGGCGCGACAATGAGGGCCAATGCCAGCGCGATCGATCCGAACAGCAGCGTCGCCCGGAACAGTCCGGTTCGAAGTTCCGTGATGGGGTCGGGCGCACGGCGTCCGCCGCCCAGTTCGTCATCAGCCTCGAAATCGCGCATCGTTTCCTCACAAAGCTGGTAAGCTTCGTGGACCAATATGCGCGCTTACAATGAAAAAGCTCTTAAGCGACTCAGTGCGTTTTCACGGCTGTGTAACGATTTTTCCCGCCCGCCCTCAGAGCAGATCGATCAGGTGGGGGATCAACGGCTCGTCGGCGGGCGGCATCGGGTAGTCGCGAAGCTGCGTCGCGCGGACCCATTTCAGCCGCTGCCCCTCGCGCGGAACCGGGATGCCCTCGTAACGGCGGCAGATGTAAAGCGGCATGAGGAGATGGAAGTCGTCGTAGGAATGACTGGCGAAGGTCAGTGGCGCCAGACAGGCCGCCTTCGTCACGATGCCCAGCTCCTCGTGCAATTCGCGGATCAGCGTCGCCTCCGGCGTCTCGCCGGGCTCGACCTTGCCGCCGGGAAATTCCCACAAGCCGGCGAGCGGCTTGCCGGCTGGACGCTCGGCGATGAGCAGGCGCCCGTCGGCATCGATCAGCGCGCAGGCGACGACGAGGAGCAGGCGACGTTCTGCCGACATCATCGCGTTCCGCCCGGCGGCGCGCGATAGACGTAGCGATAGGCTTCCGAAAAGCCGAGCGAACGATAAAGTGACAGACCCGCCGCGTTGGCGGCCTCGACCTGCACCCAGCCCGTCCTGGAGCCCTTGTGGACCGTGTAGCGCAGCGCCGTTGCGACGAGGTCGCGACCAATTCCCTTCTGGCGTTCGCGACGATGGACAGCCACGTCGAGAAGGCCGGCGAGATCGTTGTCGTGGATCGCGAGCGCCACCGCGATCGGCGCTCCTGCCTCGTTCTCGCGAACGAACAAGCCCGTCGGCGGTCGGATCGCCTCCAGTATATCCGTCAGCCCCGTACGCAGGGTCGACGCGCGTTCGTGGACTTGAAGGCTGGCCTCGACATAACGCGCCGTGTCGCGGATCGGAATCCGCTCGATCGAGGCGCTGAGATCGAGTTGGGTCAGGTCCGCCGTCATGACGATCGACTCGTCGAAGCGCTCCCATCCCTCAGCGTCGAGATAATTGACGAGTTCGGGGGGCGCCAACGGCGACTGCCGGACGATGATCGCGCGGCCGAATTGCGTGAACGACTCGCGGGCACGCGCGACGCGCTGCGCGATGTCGGAATTGTCGGATGGATCGAGCGGATTGACGGAATTCAGGCGTTTGGCGGGAAACGAGGCGGTCAGGCGCACCGCCCAGGTGCCGTCGAACGCGGTCGAAGACGCCGGCCACGCCCGGAAACCGGCCGCCTCGAGCCGCCGAACGACGGCGAGCTGGCGCATCGTCTCAGCTTCGGTAATCGCCATTGATCGCGACATAGTCCTTGGTCAGATCGCAGCTATAGACCGTCCAACGTCCGGTTCCGAGGCCGAGTTCGACCCGGATCGGGATTTCGGCCCGGCGCATCACGGCCGAGGCTTCGGCTTCGGAGTAGTCGGGATCGCGCGCGCCGCCCTCGGCGACGCGCACACCGCCGAAATGGATGGCCAGCCGGTCGCGGTCGGCCTCTTCGCCGGCCTTGCCGACCGCCATGACGACGCGGCCCCAATTGGCGTCCTCGCCGGCTACGGCCGTCTTGACCAGAGGTGAATTGGCGATCGACAGCGCGATGCGCTTGGCGGCCGCGTCGCTGGTCGCGCCCTCGACGGTGACCTGAATCTCCTTGCGTGCGCCCTCCCCGTCGCGCGCGACCTGGCGCGCGAGATCGAGCATGAGATCGCCGAGCGCTTCGCGGAAGCCGGCGACGCGGTCGTCGTCGGCATCGGAGATATCCGGGCAGCCGCGCCGCGCGGCGGCGCCCGTCGCGAAAAGAAGCAACGTGTCGGAGGTCGAGGTATCGCTATCGACCGTCACCGAATTGAAGCTCGGAGCCGCGGCCTCCGTCAGCATCGCCTGCAACGCCGGCGACGCGATCGCCGCGTCGGTTGCGACGAAGGACAGCATCGTCGCCATGTCCGGCGCGATCATGCCGGCGCCCTTGGCGATACCGTTGATCGTCACGACGGTCCCATCGATCGTCACCTGCCGCGTGGCCAACTTGGGATAGGTGTCGGTGGTCATGATCGCGTCGGCGGCCTCGCGCCAGCCGTCGCCGACGGCCTGTTCCGCCAGTCCGGCGAGGAGGCCGGTGAACTTGCCGGCATCGAGCGGCTCGCCGATGACCCCGGTCGAGGCGAGAAAGATGTCCTGCGGCGATGCATCGACCGCCTCCGCGGCAGCCGCAGCGGTCATTTCCGTCGCCTCGCGCCCCTTCTTGCCGGTGAAGGCGTTGGCATTGCCGGAGTTGACGACCAGCGCCCGGGCAACGCCGCGGCGAAGGCTTTCACGGCTAAAATCCACCGGCGCAGACGGGCATTTCGATGTGGTGAAGACACCGGCGACCGCGGCCGGTCCATCGAACGTCATCAGGAGGACGTCGGTGCGTCCGGCATATTTGATGCCGGCGGCGGCCGTCGCGATCCGCAGCCCCTCGATCGGAGGCAGGACCGCGAAGGCGGTGGGGGCAAGCGGCGAGACGGTCGTCGTCATATCGTCACCGGAACAAGTCGGTTGCAAAAGGGAAAGAACGGAATTCGGCGGCGCGATAAACCAGCCGCATCACGGTCGTCCGCCAATACCGGTGCGGACGCGCCGAAGCCGAGGCCATCCGCCGATCCTGGCGCGATCGAAACCGGCGAATCGAACGGACGGCTCTCGGGCAACAACCGCTATTTCGCGGCCGGCTCGGTAGCGGGCGTGGCGCCGGGCTCCATGCTCTTTTCGATCGCCTCCACCTGCTTTTTCATCTCCGGGTCGACATATTCGACCGAAAGCGCGGCGCGGGCATCGCGTACCAGTTCCATATATTTTTCGCGCAGGACCACCTGGCGCACCTGATCCTTGATCTGCTCGAAGCTCGGCTTTTGCGCTTCGCGCTTTTCCTCGACCTTGATCACATGCCAGCCGAACTGGGTCTCCACCGGTTCCTTGGTGTAGGTACCCGGCTCCATTGCGAACGCCGCTTTCTCGAAGGCCGGCACCATCTGGCCGGCGCCGAAGAACCCGAGGTCGCCGCCTTCGGGGCCGGACGGGCCGGTGGATTTCTCCTTGGCCACCGCCTCGAAATCCCCGCCCTCGTCGAGCTGCTTGATCACCGCCTCGGCCTCTTCCTTGGTCTTCACCAGAATATGACGGGCGTGGACCTCTTGCTTGGCTTCGACCGAGGCGATTTCCTTGTCGTAGCGCGCCTTGAGCTCCTCGTCGGTCACTGCCGCCACGCCGTTCTTGGCGAAATAGGCGTTGTGAAGCGCGCGTTCGCGCTGGAAGGCGATCTCGGTGGCGACATCCGGCTCGTCCTGGAGCTTGGCCTTCTCCGCCTCCTGGGCGAGGGCCTTGATGTCGATCAGGGCGGACAGCAACGCCAGCTTGCGTTGCTCCGGCGGCATCTGGGCGAACTGCTGGCCAATCGCACCGGCGGCGGCCATGAGGTCGCGCTCGGTGATCTCCTTGTCGCCCACCTTGGCGACGACGTCGGATTCGGCGGCGAAAGCCGGCGTGGCGAAGGTCATGAGAGCAACAGCACTTGCTGCGAGCGTCAGTCTGAGATCGAAAGTCATGGCAAAGACCGTCCTTTGCGGTTCGGTGCGAAATGGGCCCGGATACCAAGCCGCGAGATGGGTTGCAGAGCGGCCTCGTGCGAGCTCTCGGCGCGGCGTGGCGGCCTTTGGCGGCGCGCCGTTGACATCGGTTTGGCCCCCTCTTATCTCTCGCGCGTTCTGAAAGTCCAGCCGCCTTCCGCGAAGTTTGAGGGCTTCCGACATTCCGGCGACTGCCCGGAATCAGCGGCAGCCGGCCGGCAGGCCGGTCGGGGCAGCGGCGACTCACATACTTGGAAGGACCGGTTCATGGTCAATTTTGGCGGGCTCGCCCGTAAGTTGCTGGGTTCGGCAAATGAGAGGGTCGTCAGACGCTTCCAGCCGAAGATCCCGCCCATCGCGGCCTTCGAAGAGGAGTTTTCCCGCCTCACCGACGACGAGCTTCGAGCCAAGACCGAGGCGTTTCGCGCTGAGATCGCCGAGGGAAAGACGATCGACGACCTTCTGGCGCCGGCCTTCGCGATCGTGCGCGAAGGCGCTAAGCGGGCGCTCGGCATGCGCCATTTCGACGTCCAGATGATCGGCGGCATGGTGCTGAACTCAGGCGCGATCGCCGAGATGAAGACCGGCGAGGGCAAGACCCTCGTCGCGACCCTCGCGGTCTATCTGAACGCCCTCGAAGGCAAGGGCGTCCACGTCGTCACCGTCAACGACTACCTGGCTTCCCGCGATGCCGAATGGATGGGCCGGCTCTACCGCTTCCTCGGACTCACCGTGGGCACCATCGTGCACGGCCTGTCGGACGAACAGCGCCGGGCGGCCTATGCCTGCGACGTGACCTACGCCACCAACAACGAACTCGGCTTCGACTATCTGCGCGACAACATGAAGTTCGAGCGCGGCCAGATGGTCCAGCGCGGCCACCACTTCGCCATCGTCGACGAGGTCGATTCGATCCTCATCGACGAGGCGCGCACGCCGCTGATCATCTCCGGACCGCTCGACGACCGCTCCGAGCTTTACAAGACCATCGACGCCTTCATCCCGCAGCTCGACAAGAGCGATTACGAACTCGACGAGAAGCAGCGCACGGCAACCTTCACCGAGGAGGGCAACGAGAAGCTGGAACGGCTTCTGGAAGCCGCCGGCCACCTTGTCGGCGACTCGCTCTACGACATCGAGAACGTCGCGATCGTCCATCACGTCAACAACGCGTTGAAGGCCCACGCGCTCTTCCAGCGCGACAAGGACTACATCGTCCGCAACGACGAGATCGTCATCATCGACGAGTTCACCGGCCGCATGATGCCGGGCCGACGCTATTCGGAAGGCCTGCATCAGGCGCTCGAGGCCAAGGAAGGCGTCACCGTTCAGCCGGAGAACCAGACGCTCGCCTCGATCACCTTCCAGAACTATTTCCGGATGTACAAGAAGCTGGCCGGCATGACCGGCACGGCCCAGACGGAAGCCTCCGAGTTCGGCGATATCTACGGCCTCGACGTAATCGAGATCCCCACCAACCTGCCGATCCTGCGCCTCGACGAGGACGACGAGGTGTACCGGACCTTCGAGGAGAAGTTCCGGGCGATCAGCCGGGAAATCCAGGATGCCGCGTCGCGCGGCCAGCCGACTCTGGTCGGCACGACCTCGATCGAAAAATCCGAGCTGCTCGCCGAACGGCTGCGCAAGGACGGCCTGAAGGATTTCCAGGTCCTCAACGCCCGCTATCACGAGCAGGAAGCTTACATCGTCGCCCAGGCGGGCGTACCCGGCGCAGTGACCATCGCCACCAACATGGCCGGCCGCGGCACCGACATCCAGCTTGGCGGCAATGCCGACATGCGGATCGAGCGGGAACTCGCGGACATGCCGGACGGGCCGGAGCGCAAGACCAAGGAAGATGCGATCCGGGCGGACATCAAGCGCCTGAAGGACGAGGCGATCGCGGCCGGCGGTCTTTACGTGTTGGCGACCGAACGCCACGAAAGCCGGCGGATCGACAATCAGCTGCGCGGCCGCTCCGGACGCCAGGGCGATCCCGGCCGCTCGAAGTTCTATTTGTCGCTGCAGGACGATCTGATGCGCATCTTCGGGTCCGAGCGAATGGACTCGATGCTGACCAAGCTTGGCCTGAAGGAAGACGAGGCGATCGTCCATCCCTGGATCAACAAGGCGCTGGAGAAGGCGCAGAAGAAGGTCGAGGCGCGCAATTTCGACATTCGCAAGAACTTGTTGAAATACGACGACGTGATGAACGACCAGCGCCGCGTCATCTTCGAGCAGCGCATCGAATTGATGGACGCCGAGGAGCTCGACGAAACGATCTCCGACATGCGCCACGAAACCATCGAGGCAATCGTCGCGCGTCATATTCCCGAACGGGCTTATCCCGAGCAGTGGTCGATCGCGGAATTGAAGGCGGACACCCTGGAGCTTCTCAACCTCGACCTGCCGATCGTCGAATGGGCGGCCGAGGAAGGGATTGCCGAGGACGACATCCGCGAGCGCATCCGCGAGGCCGCCGATGCCGCAGCCCTCGACAAGGCGAAGCGTTTTGGCCCCGAGGTGATGATCTACGTCCAGCGCAATGTCGTGCTGCAGACGCTGGATGCACTCTGGCGCGAGCATCTGGTCAATCTCGACCACCTACGTTCGGTCGTCGGCTTCCGCGGCTACGCCCAGCGCGACCCGCTGAACGAGTACAAGTCGGAATCCTTCGAATTGTTCGAGGCGATGCTCGGCAATCTGCGCGAGCGGACGACGAAGCAGTTGGCTAGCGTCGAGATCGTGCGCCCGGAAGAGCAGGAAGCGCCGCCGCTACCGCGGATGGAAGCTCATCACTTCGACGCATCGACCGGCGTCGACGAGGTCGGAGACGGCAGCAAGCGGCTCACCGCGAACTTCACCCCGACCGAGGCCGACGGCCTTCGCCGCGATCCGGACAACAAGGACAGCTGGGGTCAGGTCGGCCGCAACGAGCCGTGTCCCTGCGGGTCGGGCAAGAAGTTCAAACACTGCCACGGCGCCCTGGTCTGAGAACGGCCCGACCACGCGTAGAACCAAATCCAAAAACGGCCGCCGGAGCGAAGCTTCGGCGGCCGATTTGTTGAGAGCATCGGACCAAAAAGTGGAATCCGATTTTGGATAATTCCGATGCTCAATCAAGTGTTAGAGCGTCCTTTGTGCGTCCGAATGGACGCACGGCGCTCTAGCGGCGAGAGGCCGAGGGCCGATCCGCAAATCCGTCTACTTCGAGAAGCCCGAGAAGATCGAGCCGCCCGAGGACGACCGGCCGATGCGGTTGCCCTCCCGGTCGTAGCCCTCGCGGCGATGCTGCTCCTCGGCATAGGCTCCGGCGCTGATCGGCTGGCCCGTACGATAGCTGAAATTGGCGGTTTCCGCGAACTCGCTCGGCGCCATCGAGGCCGCGATCGTCTGCTCCTTGGTCTCGTCGGCGGTCACTTTGGCCGCCACTTCCGGAGCCAGGTCAAAGTTCGGACATGCCCCGGTCGGGGAAAGACCGGCGACGGTCTCGGCGCTTTGATCGAAGACGTACCGCCGATCGCAGACGCCGACATTCGGCTGGCGGCGAGTGATCTCGAAATGATCCGAGCCCTTCTTCAGCATTTTCCAGAATTCGTAGTGCTGGGAATTGCGATGCCGCGCCATGTTCTTCGGCGTCATGCGGAACGGATAGGCTTGGATCTGGAACGCCCGCTGGCCACCCTGGAAGGATTCGCGGGCCAGCGCGAAGATTTCGGTGATCTGCCCGTTGTCCATGGCGTAGCAGCCGGCGGAATTGCACGAGCCGTGGATCATCAGGAAGGTGCCGGTGCGCCCGTTGGCCCGGTCATAGGCGTTCGGAAAGCCCATATTGACGGACAGATAATAGTTCGAGTTCGGGTTCATCTGCGCCGGCGTGACGGTGTAAAAACCTTCCGGCGCCTGCCGGTCGCCCTCCTGGAACTTCGGCCCGAGCTTCCCGGACCAAGCGCAGATCGGGTAGGTCTTGAGCAGCGCATAGGTCCCGTCAGTCTTCTGCTTCCAGACTTCGAGCTCGGATTCTTCCTTGAACAGCCGCACGAGGATCGGCGACTTGACACCCATCCCGTTGGCATTGATCGCCTGAACGAGCGCGGCTGGCAGCGGCGCGTTCGCCGGCAGGAGATCGCTGTATTGGCAGGCGGAAAGCGTGAAGAGCCCCAGCGCGAGCGCGGCAGCCGTCACGAGGCGTCGGACGAACATCCCCTCAATTCCCCATCGCATACGAGGATCGCCCGGCGATCCTCGTCCCCACTCAGATCGCGGCCACAGAGGAGCCGCTCGATCTCTTGCGATGGCGAACCCCGGCGACGCCGGCTGAGCCCATCGCATGTTTGATCCATTATACCGCGATCAGGGTAAAAGAACCGTCAACCGCGCGTTTCGATAGATCGGTCAAGACTTATTGTATTAAGCCACGACCATGGCCGCAATTTGGCAAATGCCGAAGGGTAAGGAAACCGGCGATCGCGGCAAAACCGCAACAGACATCAAAGATTCCGCCCGATCGCCAGGAATTTCTCCCGGCGCTGGCGCCGCAGGGCCTCGCCGTCCAGGCTCGCCAATTCGGCAAAGGCGGCCCGCACGTTATCCGCCGCATTGTCGATCCCTTCCTCCGGCGAGCGATGAATGCCCCCGACGGGTTCCTCGACGATGGCGTCGATGACGCCGAAGCCCATCAGATCCTGCGCGGTGATCTTCATCGCCTGGGCGACGTCGCGCGCCCGCGTCGCGTCGCGCCAGAGGATCGATGCGCCGGCCTCCGGCGAAATGACGGAATAGATCGCGTGCTCGAGCATGAGCACACGATTGGCCGTGGCGATGGCGATGGCCCCGCCGGAGCCGCCCTCACCGATCACCAGCGAGACCATCGGGACCTTGAGATTGAGGCAGGCCTCCGTCGACCGAGCGATGGCCTCGGCCTGGCCGCGCTCCTCGGCGCCGATACCGGGATAGGCGCCCGCCGTGTCGACGAGGGTGAGTACGGGGATGGCGAAGCGTTCGGCGAGTTCCATGATGCGGACGGCCTTGCGGTAGCCCTCGGGCCGGGCCATGCCGAAATTATGCTTGAGGCGGGCTTGCGTGTCCGAGCCCTTTTCCTGGCCGATGACCGCGATCGGCTGGCCGTCGAGGCGGCCGAATCCGCTGATGATCGCGTAATCCTCGGCGTAGAAGCGGTCGCCGGCCAGCGGCACGAAATCGGTGATCAGTCGGTTGATATAGTCCAGGCAATGCGGCCGGTCGGGATGCCGCGCCACCTGGGTCTTCTGCCACGGAGTCAGCTTGCGGTAGAGGTCGGCCAAGGCATCGCGCGAACGCTTTTCGAGCCGCTGGATCTCGTCGGTGACGTCGACGGCGTCCTTGCCCCCCTCGATCTTCTTCAATTCGATGATCTGGCCTTCCAGATCCGCGACCGGTTTTTCGAAATCGAGATAATTGTGCATCGGTTACGCGGCGTCGGCCGTCCTTTGGATGTGGCGACCGGCAGGGCGGCCGGTGAGCCGCGAGGCAAAATCGGCGGCGGTCCGTTCGGCCACCCTCCGACGCCATCGGCTGAAGGTCTTCATGCGCGGCGGAAACTGGCTACGCGCCGCCACCTTGTCAAGGAATCCCGCGCGCCGCATCAATCGCCGCTCAGCGCCGACAGCGGATGATGATCGGTTACGAGGCGGATCAAGCGTTCTTCCAGAACATGAGTGTAGATCTGCGTCGTTGAAATATCGGCATGACCGAGAAGTTCCTGTACCGCCCGCAGATCGGCGCCGTTCTGCAGAAGATGGCTGGCGAAGGCATGGCGCAAGACGTGCGGCGACATCCGCGCGGCGGGAATGCCGGCACGAACCGCGAGCGCTTTGAGGTCGCGCGCGAAGGCTTGCCGGGTCAGGTGTCCGCTTTCCGAGAGCGCCGGAAAGAGCCATTGCCCGTCGTCGGCGATGCCCGCCGCCCGCATCGCCTCGGCAAATCGCGCCAAGGCTTCCCGGGCGGCCTCGCCGATCGGCACCATCCGCTCCTTGTCGCCCTTGCCGCGCACGACGATCATCCGGTTTTTCGCCCGAAGCACCGACAGCGGCAGGCTGACGAGTTCGGAGACCCTCAGCCCGGTGGCATAGAGAAGCTCGACCAGCGCGCACATCCGTGCCGCCCGTGCGCGGCGGCGCGGCGAAGCCTCCGGGTCTCGCGCCTCCTCGTCGGCCCGGCCGATCAGCCGGTCGACCTCGTCCTCGCTCATGATCTTCGGCAGCGGTCGTTTTTTCCGCGCGCCCTCGATCGGCCCAGTGGGATCGTCGCCACGGCGGCCTTCGGCATAGAGAAAGCGGTAGAACTGGCGCAGCGCCGACAACCGCCGCGAGCGGCTGCTCTCGGCAAAGCCGCGGGCGCCGAGCCGCGCGATATAGGCGCGAATATCATCCGTCTGCGCGCCCGTCAGCGAACCGCCCTGCCCGGCGACGAAGCCCGCCGCGTCCTCGAGATCGCGCCGATAGGCGGCGATGGTGTTGTCGGAAGCGCCCCGTTCCACCGCCATCATCTCGAGGAAGCTTTCGATGTCGGCTTCGTCGCGCCGGCCGACCGAGCCGGCGGCAACGGGCGGAGCGGGGGCCGCGCTCATCGGCGCAGGCTCTCCGTCGGCGCCCCCGGATCGAGCTGCGGCAACGGCACCTCGACCGTCATCTCGTGGCGGGTCGGTTGGACGAAGTAGACGAGCGCCGCCATGATGCCGTAGATGATGCCGGCGAGGATGAGAAGTGTCGTCAGGAGGCGAACGAGGGTCGGCATCGTGGTCTGGCGCACTCACTGCTGGGTCGGATCCCGTTGCGGCCATTTGCTTCTAGTGAGAATGGCGCGGGACGCAAGCGACGCGTCCGGTTCTGTTCCGGCATAACCGACGGTTTTTAAGATTTCCTGTCCTTCGGCACACGCCGAAGCACGGGACGGTAACGAAAGGCGCCATGAGAAGCGAATTGTCCCCGGACGGAACAGCGGCGATCCAGGACCGACTCGGCAACCGTTCGATCGCGCTCATCGGCCTGATGGGCGCTGGCAAGACGACGGTCGGCCGTCGGCTCGCCGCATTGCTCGCCTTGCCGTTTTGCGACACCGACGTCGAGATCGAGGCGGCGTCGCGCATGACCATACCTGAGCTGTTCGAGGCCTATGGCGAGCCCGAGTTCCGGGCCCTGGAGGCGCGCGTTGTTGCCCGCCTCGCCGCCGAGGGCCCGCGGGTGATCGCGACCGGCGGCGGCGCCTATCTGCACGCGGAAACGCGCGCCATGCTGAAGCGGACGGCGATCACGGTCTGGCTGAAGGCCGATCTGGAAACGCTGATGGAGCGGGTGTCGCGCCGGTCCAATCGGCCGCTGCTGCAGACTGATGACCCGCGCGAGGTCATGCGCCGCCTCATCGACATTCGTTATCCGGTCTACGCCGAGGCCGACATCACTATCGGCACGCGCGACGTGAAGCGCGACATCATCGCGGCCGAGATTCTCGAAGCCTTGGACCGACACCTCGAGACGGAGAGTACCCGATGAAACGTGAAGCGGCCTATCAGGCGGACAACGACGCCACGGCACACCGGCGCGTCGTCGTCGATCTGGGAACGCGCTCCTACGACATCCTGATCGGCCCCGGCCTCATCGACGCGGCCGGCGAGGAGATCGCGCGCCGGCTGCCGGGCATTCGCGCCGCGGTGGTCACCGACGAGACCGTCGCCGGCCTGCATCTGGAGCGTCTGTCGATCGCGCTGCGCGCCGCCGGCATCGACCATTCGACGATCGTCCTGCCGGCTGGCGAGACGACGAAATCCTTCGCGCACCTGACCCGGGTCGTCGACGAGGTGCTGGCGCAGCGCCTGGAGCGCGACGACGCGGTCATCGCCCTCGGTGGCGGCGTGATCGGCGACCTCGCCGGCTTCGCCAGCGCGATCGTGCGGCGCGGCATGCGCTTCGTCCAGGTGCCGACCACGCTCCTCGCCCAGGTCGATTCGTCCGTCGGCGGCAAGACCGGCATCAACTCGCCGCACGGCAAGAACCTCGTCGGGGCGTTCCATCAGCCGTCCCTCGTCCTCGCCGACACGGCTTTGCTCGACACGCTGTCGCCGCGCGAATTCGCGGCCGGATACGCCGAGCTCATCAAATACGGGCTGATTGACCGACCGGAATTCTTCGACTGGCTCGATCGCCACCGCGAAGCGGTCTTCGCCGGCGGCCCCGAGCGGGCGGACGCGATTCGGCAAAGCTGCGAGGCGAAGGCTGCCGTGGTGGCGGCGGACGAACGCGAGGACGGCAGCCGCGCGCTGCTGAATCTCGGCCACACCTTCGGCCACGCGCTGGAAGCCGCGGTCGGTTATGATTCGAGCCGGCTCGTGCATGGCGAGGGGGTCGCGATCGGCATGACGCTCGCCTACCGCTTCTCGGCCGAACTCGGTCTCTGCCCGGCCGAGGCCGCCGAGCGTTGCGAAGCGCATCTTCAGGCCGCCGGCCTGCCGACCCGGATCGGCGCGATCCCCGGCACGCCGCTCACCACCGCGCAGCTGATGGCCGGCATTGCCCAGGACAAGAAGGTCAAACGCGGCCGCCTGACCTTCATCCTGACCCGGGGCATCGGCCAGGCGTTCGTGGAGTCCGCTGTCGCGCCGGCAGCCGTCGAAGCCTTTCTCGACCGGGAGAACGCCCGATGACCACCACCTTGTGGATTATGCTCGCCATCGTTCTGGTCCTGGTTTCGATATCGGCGTTTTTCTCAGGCTCCGAGACCGCCTTGACCGCCGTGTCGCGCGCGCGGCTGATGAGTTTCGAGAAGAACGGCGACCTGCGAGCCGGGATCGTGCAGCGGCTGATCGAGCAGAAGGATCGGCTGATCGGCGCGCTGCTGATCGGCAACAATCTCGTCAACATCCTCGCCTCCTCGCTGGCCACGACGGCCTTTCTCCGGCTCTTCGGGGAGGCCGGCGTCGTCTATGCGACCATCGCCATGACCATCATCGTCGTCATTTTCGGCGAGGTCCTGCCGAAATCGGCCGCGATCGCGCGGCCCGACGGGTTTTCGCTCGCCGTCGCCCGGCCGGTCTCGGTTATGGTCGCGCTGTTCGGGCCGTTGACCCGCATCGTCAACTGGATCGTCCGGCGCGTCCTCGCCATGTTCGGCGTCAGCCTGGAATCCGACGCCTCGCTGCTGACCGCCCACGAGGAACTGCGCGGCGCCGTCGAAGTGCTCCACCGCGAGGGCGCGCTCGTCAACGCCGACCGCAACCGGCTGGGCGGACTGCTCGACCTGCACGAGCTCGAAGTCTCCGACGTGATGATCCACCGCACAGGGATGCGGCAAGTGAACGCCGATGACGGACCGGCCGAAATCGTCAAGCAGATCCTCGAAAGCCCTTACACCCGCTTGCCCGTGTGGCGTGGCCACTACGACAATATCGTTGGGGTAATTCACGCCAAGGATCTACTGCGCGCCCTGCATGACGTCGAAAACGACCCCGCCAAGGTGGACATCCTCAAGATCTGCACCGCCCCCTGGTTTGTGCCCGAGACGACGACGCTGCAGGATCAGCTCAACGCCTTTTTGCGCCGCAAGTCCCACTTCGCCATCGTCGTCGACGAATATGGTGAGGTCGAAGGACTGATCACGCTCGAAGATATTCTGGAAGAGATCGTCGGCAACATCGCCGACGAGCATGACATCGACATGCAGGGCGTCAAGATCGAGGCCGATGGCTCGGTCATCGTCGACGGCCAGGTGCCCATCCGCGACCTCAACCGGGCGCTGGACTGGAACCTGCCGGACGAGGAGGCGGTGACGATCGCCGGGCTGGTCATCCATGAAACCCAGACGATCCCGGAAGAGCGGCAGGCCTTCACCTTCTTCCACAAGCGCTTCACCGTTCTCAAGCGCGAGAAGAACCGCATCGCCAAGCTGCGCATCCGCCCGGCGACCGTGCTGGTGCCACCGAAAAAGCTCGGCGGTCACGCAGCCGCGGCCGGCGCCTCGGCGCCGCTGCCGGAGACCGATGGCGACTTCGACGACGACTACGATATGTTCGAGAACGAAGCCGTCATATCGGCCGACGAGGCCGATGGCTCACCGGGCCCGGAAGGGCTGGAGGACAGCGCTGATCTACCGGCATCGGACAGCGAAGATTCAGACGATCGACGTGACTGATCCTCAGATCACTGCGATCTTTTGTCGCCGCGACCGAATCAGCGCCGTGTCGCCTCGCCGGGCGCCGAGGCCTCGATCGCCAGTGCATGCACGCCGGAGGCCAATTGCTCCTTCAAAATCGCATTGACCGCCCGGTGGCGTTCGACGCGGCTCTTGCCGACGAAGGCCTCGCTCACCAGTCTGACGCGGAAATGCGTGCCCCCGGAGCCGTCGAAGGTGGCGTCATCTCCACTTTCAGCATGATGATGGCCGGCGTGGAGATGGCTTTCGTCGATGACGGCCAGCGTCTCAGGCGCGAATGCCTCGGCCAGTTTCGTCTCGATTGTGGTCTTGATATTCATGGACGTCTTTGTCTCCTGAGGCCGATTTTCTGGCCGATTTCGGCCCCGTGAAGCTTGCGCGAAACCGCCGGACCCCTTGAGTTTCCGGCTTTTTCCGTTCTGTCAATTCTTGTTCGTTCGGGTGTAGGGCACCATAATCCACCGCAATGAAGCTCGATTCAAAATATTTCGACGCGATCCGCGTCAAAGGCAAACGTGCCGCCGACAAGCCGCGCGCGCCCGAATGCGCGTGGGAAGGCTGCGACGAGGCCGGCATCTACAAGGCACCGATGGGTCGCGACCACGAGGGTCAGTATCTGCATTTCTGCGTCGACCACGTCCGGCAGTACAACAAGTCCTACAACTATTTTTCCGGTCTCGATGACAAGGACATCCAGCGCCACCTCAAGGATTCGCTGACCGGTGACCGCCCGACCTGGAAAATGGGCCACAGCGGAGCCGCGCCCGGCGACGCGGCAAAGGCGGCGACGGCCGCCCGCGCCAAGCGCAGGAACGGGCGGACGCGGGACCCCTTCAACATCTTCACCGGCGAGGACGCCCCACCCCGGCCGCAAGCCCGGCGGACGAAGGTCCGCTCCCTGGAGGCCAAGGCGCTGAAGACGCTGGATCTGAGCCAGCAGGCGTCTGCGGAAGCCATTCGCGCGCGCTACAAGAACCTGGTCAAGCAGCTGCATCCCGATGCCAATGGCGGCGACCGCGGCACCGAAGATCGGTTGCGTGAAGTGATTCAAGCCTACAAGCTTTTGAAACAATCCGGATTTTGCTAGGCCATTCACGGCGGAGCCTGCAGCTTGCGCCGTGACGCCGGTCCTAAAGACCGGCGTCGTATTCAATTGTCACCGGGAAGGCCGTTGGGCGCCCGGCGGCATGGTATGGCAGATTTGACAGGGTCCGCGGCGAATCGCCCGAACGAGTGCCGGACCGTTGGAGGTATGATGAGTGCAGCGGAACAGGAAGTGGCCGGCCTGCCGGACACCACGATCTCCGTCCGCGAAACCTTCGGTTTCGAAAGCGACCTGACCGTCCCAGCCTATTCGAAGAGCGACCTCCACGTTCCCGAGCTGGACCCCGATTACATCTTTGACAAGCCGACGACGCTGGCGATCCTGGCAGGCTTCGCCAAGAACCGCCGCGTCATGGTGTCGGGCTATCACGGCACCGGCAAGTCGACGCATATCGAGCAAGTGGCCGCGCGGCTGAACTGGCCCTGCGTGCGCGTCAATCTCGACAGCCATGTCAGCCGCATCGACCTGGTCGGCAAGGATGCGATCGTCGTGCGCGACGGCATGCAGGTCACCGAGTTTCGCGAAGGCATCCTGCCCTGGGCCTATCAGCACAATGTCGCGC
Organism: Aurantimonas sp. C2-5-R2; assembly: GCF_036549495.1. Classification (NCBI taxonomy): domain Bacteria; kingdom Pseudomonadati; phylum Pseudomonadota; class Alphaproteobacteria; order Hyphomicrobiales; family Aurantimonadaceae; genus Aurantimonas; species Aurantimonas sp. C2-5-R2. The sequence goes on along the minus strand of NZ_JAZHLJ010000024.1, from coordinate 12,944 downwards.
TGGTCTTCGACGAATACGACGCCGGCCGCCCGGACGTGATGTTCGTCATCCAGCGGGTGCTGGAATCCTCCGGCCGCCTGACGCTGCTCGACCAGAGCCGCGTGGTGCGCCCGCATCCCGCCTTCCGGCTGTTCGCGACCGCCAACACCGTCGGCCTCGGCGATACGACCGGGCTCTATCACGGTACTCAGCAGATCAACCAGGCGCAGATGGACCGCTGGTCGATCGTCACGACGCTGAACTACCTGCCGCACGACAACGAGGTCGGCATCGTCGTCTCCAAGGCGAAAAGCTATAATTCGAAGGAGGGACGCGAGACCGTCTCCAAGATGGTGCGCGTCGCCGACCTCACTCGCTCGGCCTTCGTCAATGGCGATCTGTCGACGGTAATGAGCCCGCGCACGGTGATCACCTGGGCAGAGAACGCCGAGATCTTCGGCGACCTCGGCTTCGCCTTCCGGCTGACCTTCCTCAACAAATGCGACGATCTGGAACGCGCGCTCGTCGCGGAGTTCTACCAGCGCGCCTTCGGCGAGGAACTGCCGGAAAGCGCGGCGAATATCGTGTTGGACTGACGGACGGACAGCCATGGCCCGCATCGGCGACAACCAGCGCCCCGCATCGCACAGGCCCGTCGACCGGGAGCCCTTCCGGCGCGCCAACACACCGAATAGTGCGGGCTGATGGGAAAAACCATCGAGAAGATGCGTGCCAACCCCAAGGCCGATTGGCGAATTCGTGATGTTGAAAAAGCATGTCGCGAGGCCGGCGCAAAGTTTGCGGCTCCGCCGGGCAGTGGGTCGCATTTTTACGTCAAGATGGACGGGAAGCGGGATCGGCTGACAGTGCCCGCGCACAAACCGATCAAGCCGCACTATATTCGCCAATTGATACGTTACCTTCAGAACCCAGATACCGAGTTGTGATGATGGCAAATTTCAAACATGCCGACGGCACGGCGTTCCGGCCGGAAGCCTATACGGTGACGGTAACACCGCTTTCTGAGGATGATGGCGGTGGATTCCTCGCAACGATCCCTGATTTGCCGGGGTGCATGGGCGATGGCGAGACTGAAATGGAAGCGATCTTGGACGTGAGATCCGCCGCCTTGTGCTGGATCGAAGGCGCTCTCGCCGACGGAGAGGATATCCCCACTCCATCCCGGCGGGCGCTCGAAGCCGCCGAGTAGACCATGGCCCGCATCGGCGACAACCAGCGCCCCGCATCGCAGAAGTCCGTCGACCGGGAGCCATTTCGGCGCGCCGTCTCGGGATGCCTGCGCGCCATCGCCGGCGATCCCGAGCTCGAAGTCACCTATGCCTCCGAGCGGCCGGGTCTGTCCGGCACACGCGCGCGCTTGCCCGAACTGCCCAAACGCGCCACCCGGAACGACCTTGCCGTCACCCGCGGCCTTGCTGATGCGATGGCGCTGCGCAAGGCGCGCCACGACACCAAGCTGCATGCCAGCCTGTCCCCCGAGGGCAAGGCCGCGCGAGCCGTCTACGACGCCGTCGAGCAGGCCCGCTGCGAGGCGATCGGCGCCAAGGCCATGCAGGGCGTCGGCGACAATCTCGCCGCGATGCTCGAGGACAAATATGTCCGCTCCAACCTCGCCGACGTGACCGACCGCACCGACGCGCCGATCGAGGACGCGGTCGCGCTGATGGTACGCGAGAAGCTGACCGGTCGGCCGGTGCCCAAGAGCGCGCGGGCGCTGGTCGACGTCTGGCGCGACTTCGTCGACGGCAAGGCCGGTGAAAAATTCGACCGGCTATCGGAAACCGTCGGCGATCAGGAAGATTTCGCCCGCGCCATGCGCGACATGCTCGTCTCGCTGGAGATGGCCGAAAAGCTCGGCGACGAGAACGAGAGCGAGGAAAGCGACGAGGACGAGGAGCAGGGCGACAACCAGACCCGCGATTCGGAAGACGGCGGCTCGGAGAAGGAAAGCGGCACCGACGAGGCCGAGGCGCAGGAGAGCGAGACCGAGGGCGAGAACCAGGACGCGGCGGAAGCCGAATCGTCGGAAACCAGCGCCGAGGACCCGACCGACGAGGACAGTCAGGACGCCGAAACCCCCGGCGATTCGCGGCGACCGAACCAGCCGCTGAACAACCTCAGTCTCGCCGCCGACTACAAGGTGTTCTCCCAGGCCTTCGACGAAATGATCGGCGCCGAGGAGCTATGCGACGAGGCCGAACTCGACCGGTTGCGCTCGTTTCTCGACAAGCAGCTCGCGGCGCTCCAAGGCGTTGTCGGGCGGCTCGCCAACCACCTGCAGCGCCGCCTGATGGCGCAGCAGAACCGGTCGTGGGATTTCGATCTCGAGGAAGGTTACCTCGACAGCGCCAGGCTGCACCGCCTGGTCATCGATCCGATGCAGCCGCTCTCCTACAAGATGGAGCGCGACACCGACTTCCGCGACACGATCGTCACGCTGCTGATCGACAATTCCGGTTCGATGCGCGGCCGGCCGATCACCGTCGCGGCGACCTGCGCCGACATTCTCGCCCGCACGCTGGAGCGATGCGGGGTCAAGGTCGAGGTGCTCGGCTTCACCACCCGTGCCTGGAAGGGCGGCCAATCGCGCGAGGCGTGGCTGAAGGCGGGCAAGCCGGCCAAGCCCGGCCGCCTCAACGATCTCAGGCACATCATCTACAAATCCGCCGATTCGCCCTGGCGCCGGGCGCGGCGCAATCTCGGCCTGATGATGCGCGAGGGGCTGCTCAAGGAGAACATCGACGGCGAGGCGCTGATCTGGGCGCACAACCGGCTGCTGGCGCGGCCCGAACAGCGGCGCATCCTGATGATGATTTCCGACGGCGCGCCGGTCGACGATTCGACGCTGTCGGTCAATCCGGGCAATTATCTGGAACGGCATCTGCGCGCGGTGATCGAAGAGATCGAGACGCGCTCGTCGGTCGAGCTACTCGCCATCGGCATCGGCCACGACGTCACCCGCTACTATCGCCGCGCGGTGACCATCGTCGACGCCGAGGAGCTGGCCGGTGCAATGACCGAGCAACTCGCCGATCTCTTCGAGGACGAAAGTCGCGGCCGGAAGCCGCAGCGCCGCCGATCGGCCGGACGACATTGATCGATCAGTCGCCCACGATCACGCGGCTCATGGCATCGCTCGCCGGGCTCGCGATGTTGTTCGCCTCCGGTGGCGTGACGGCAGCGGAACCGATCGACGTCTCGGCCAAGCCGATCCCGCGTTTCAGTCGTGATTCAGCGTCAGATCGTTTCGGCGACCTCGATTTTGTCGGCGGCTTCGAATTCTGGTCGCGCGACGGCCGGCTCAAGGGTGTCTCGGCGATCCGCCTGCATGACGGCGGCGAGCGGTTTTTATCCGTCACCGACACCGGCAACTGGTTCGCCGGCCGCATCGAGCGGGATGCCTCCGGCCGGCCGACAGGCTTTGGCGATGCCGTGATCGCGCCGCTTCTCGGTCCCGACGGCCAGCCGATGCGCGGCAAAATCGCCGCCGACGCCGAATCGCTGTCGATCGACGGCGACCGCGTGTTCGTCGGTTTCGAGCGCGATCACCGAATCTATGTCTACAAGAACCCGCGCGCGCCATTCGGCGAAACGGCCCGCGAAATCCCCTTGCCCCTCCCCCGGCACGAGTTGCGGACCAATCGCGGCATCGAGACGATCGCCACCGCCCCCGCCAAAAGCCCGCTTGCCGGCGCGCGGATCGCCATCGCGGAGCGGTCCATCGATCCCGACGGCAATCTCTTCGCGGCGATCTTCGACGGCGCCTCGAACGGTGTCTTCAAGGTCCGCAAGGACGCCGACTGGGACGCCTCCGACGGCGCTTTCCTCCCGGGTGGCGACCTCCTGCTGCTCGAACGCCGCTACCAAGGCTTCATGGGTGGCCTCGGCATCCGGATCCGCCGGATCGCCGGAGCGAGCATCCGGCCCGGTGCGCTCGTCGACGGTCCGGTACTCATGGAAGCCGATCTGTCGGACGAGATCGACAATATGGAAGGGCTGGACGTCTGGATCGATGCCGAGGGCGGCACCAGGCTCACCCTCGTTTCCGACGATAACGGCTCGATCTTCCAGCGCAATCTGCTCTTGGAGTTTCGTCTGGCCGATCGGCCCGCGCCGATCAACTGATCAGCCGCAGGCGTCCGGCGTCCCTCAGGCGTGCGCGGCCCGATAGGGCAGGAACTGCTGCATGATGACCCGGTAGGGCACCAGCGCGAAGACGGCGATGAGGAGTTTCACTCCCAGATCGCCGAGCCCCCAGGACACCCAGCGCGGAGCTTCGGTGGCAAAAACGCCCAGAAGCGGTGCGTTTTCCAGCGCGAAGGGCTCGTTCGGTCCAAGCAGAAGAAACACCGGCGCGAAGGCCACGGTGAAAAACACGAACGTATCGAGCACCGACCCCGAGATCGACGAGGCCGCCGGGGCCCGCCACCAGCTAGCCCCCCGCAACCGGTTGAAGACGGCGATGTCGAGCAACTGGGCCGCCAGAAAAGCCGTGCCCGAGGCGATGGCGATGCGGAACAGGCGCTCGGCCGCCGTGGCGTAGCCGAGCAGGCCGAGATCGAACAGCAGCGGCGGCACCACGATCGAGCACAGCACCGCCATGGCGAAGCCTGCATAGACGGCGCGCCGCGCCACCTGCGGGCCGTAGCGCCGGTTGGTGAGATCGGTGACCAGGAAGGCGAAGGGATAGACGAAGGCGCCCCAGGTCAGAATGTCCGCGAGTTGAAGCGAACCGAGCTGAGCAAAGAGGGGAAACTGCACGGCGATGTTCGCGGCGAGGACGATCGTCGTCATCGCCGCGACGGGCAGAAGATAGATTCGCAAGGGCTTCATTTTTTTAACCTGGGTAATGGAACCAGTATGCCGGACGCGGGGCTCGCGACCGGCAAGGATCATCGCATGGCCCGGCCGCCTCGCGCGGCCGGCAACAGCCTTAGCTGGCCGCGGCTTCGGTCGCCTTCTTGGCGATCTGACGCTTGAGCAGGCGGGCACGCTGCGACAACTCGCCGGCGTCCGCCTTGAGCAGGAAGGCGTCGAGGCCGCCACGATGCTCGACCGAGCGCAGCGCATACGCCGAAACGCGCAGGCGATAGCGCTGTCCGAGCGAATCGGAGATCAGCGTGACGTTGCACAGATTCGGCAAGAACTTGCGACGCGTCCTGTTGTTCGCGTGGCTGACATTGTTGCCTGACTGGACAGCTTTTCCAGTGAGTTCGCAGGTGCGTGACATCGGATCACCTTTCAGATTAACGTAACACCCGATCCGGGCGCGCCGCCGCTAGAGCGCCGTGTGTCCATCCGGACGCACAAAGGACGCTCTACCACTTTGATTGAGCATCGGAATGACCCAAAAACCGGATTCCACTTTTTGGTCCGATGCTCTAAACGGCGCGATCATCGCTGTCGGGCAAGACCGGAAATTCGACCGGCTCTATAGGCCGCGCGAAGGAATGCGTCAAGCCGTTACAACTTTGCGGGATCGCACTCCCGCGCCACAAAAGCGCACTGATCGCACTGTCACGGCTGCGTCAACGATTTTTCTCAGCCTTGAAGGCAAACCGATGACACTGAAACAGCTTCTTCTCGGCGTCGCGATACTGGCCGGGGTCCATGCGATCGGCCCGGCCGATGCCACGACCGATCGCCAGACGGTGACGACACAATACGGCATGGCGGTCATCGGCCTCAAGATCGGCAAGGCATCCTTCGACACGGTGATCGACGGTGGCCGTTTTTCGGTCAAGGGCACCCTCTCCTCCGCCGGCCTCGGCAGTTTGGTCTCCGACACCGCCGGCACCAGCCGGGTCTCCGGCCGGGTAACCGGCAAGAGCTTTGCCCCCGACAGCTACGGGCTCGATTATTCGAGCGACGACAAGCGCTGGAAAAGCGAGGTCGCCTTCAGTGGTGGACGGGTCACCGCGGCGAGCGTCAGCCCGAAGCGCGAAAAGCCGAAGCCGAGCTACGTGCCGGTCAAGCGATCCCAACTCGCCGCCGTCGTCGACCCCTTGAGCGGCCTGATGATCAAGACGAGCGACGCCGCCTCCGTGTGCAAGCGAACCCTGCCCTTCTACGACGGCTGGTCGCGACTCGACCTGCGGCTTACGCCCGCCGGAACGAAGACCTATTCGATGCCCGGCTATTCCGGTCCGGCCACGATCTGCAACGTCAAGATCCGGCCGGTCGGCGGCTATGACGCATCGTCGAAGGGCCTGACCTATCTGGCAAAGCAGACGATCCAGATCTGGTTCGCGCCGATCGCGCGCCCCGATCTTTTCGTGCCGGTCTACGCCCGCATCCCGACCCAGGTCGGATCCCTGACGCTGCAAGCGACCTCCGTGTCGGTGAAGTGACCGTCAGAGCCTTGTTCCTGAGCACCGCATTGACCGGATAACGGCCTGCCGCCCATAAGCACGCGTCGATACGGATTGTGGGACGCGGGTTTGGGAACTTTTCTGGGCTTTTCGGCGGTGCTGATGTGGTCGCTGCTGGCGCTTTTGACGGCCCGCAGCGGCGCGGTGCCGCCGTTTCAGCTCGCCGCCATGACGTTCGTCATTGCCACTCTCGTCGGTCTTGTCGCAATGAAAGCCCGCGGAACCGGGATGGCGGTGTTCCGGCAACCGCTGGCCGTCTGGATTCTCGGCGTAGGCGGGCTGTTCGGCTATCACGCGCTCTATTTCGCCGCCCTGCGCAATGCCCCGACGGCCGAGGCGAGCCTGATCGCCTATCTCTGGCCGCTGTTCATCGTGCTCGGCTCTGCCATGCTTCCCGGCGAGCGGCTGCGCTGGTTTCACGCAGCGGGCGCCTTCCTCGGCCTTGCCGGCGCGGCGCTGATTGTCACCGGTGGCGGCGCCATCGCCTTTTCGCCCGACTACGTCTTTGGTTATGCGCTGGCCGGGCTCTGCGCCCTCACCTGGTCGAGCTATTCCCTGCTGTCGCGCCGCTTCGGCACTGTTCCGAGCGACGTCGTCACCGGTTTCTGCGCAGGAACGGCGGTGCTCTCGCTGATCGCTCACCTCATCTTCGAGGCAACCGTCTGGCCGCAGACCTCCGGCGAATGGCTGGCCGTCCTCCTGCTGGGGCTGCTGCCGGTCGGCGGCGCCTTCTATGTTTGGGACCACGGCGTCAAGCACGGCAACATCCAGATCATCGGCGCGTCGAGCTATGCCGCGCCGCTCCTGTCGACGCTGGTCCTGGTCGCGGCGGGGGAAGCGGCCCTGACTGGCGCAATCGTCGCGGCCGCCGTGCTGATCACCCTCGGCGCCTGCCTCGCGGCGCTGCCGCTGTTTCGGCGACTTCTGCCAAACTGACCGCCAGCGATTGTGAACGGCGCACAACGGCGCGTTCACGACCGGATCACTCGCGACTCCCTACACATCATCCATCGTCATCGGACGCCACTTCTGGACGTCGCAACGAAGGAAGACTGCAATGAAGCGCCTGATCATCACTGCCGCCGCCCTCGCCAGCCTGTTCTCCGCCGCCACCTTGGATATCGCCTCGGCCGGCAGCCGCACCGTCGTCAACCAGTCCGGTTGGGGCAATGGCGCCGCGATCAGCCAGGACGGCTCGTCCAGCGTGATCTTCCAGACCCAGCGTGGTCGGCGCAATGACGTGAGGACCATACAGAAGGGAAACCGCAACTACTCCGACACCTTCCAGCGCGGCCGCTCCAACCGGGCATTCACCGACCAGCTTGGCGCACGCAACGAGGCCGTGATCGGCCAGGAGGGCAGCCGCAACTACGGCGAGATCATCCAGACCGGACGTGGCAACATCGCCGGGGCCGCGCAAATGGGCAGCGACAACGAGGCCATGATCGAGCAGAGCGGCAGCAATAACGCCGCCGCGACCATCCAGGTCGGCAGCGGCCAGAGCACCAGCATCGTCCAGAGTGGCGGAAACAATATCTCCGTCGTGATCCAGGGACGCCGCTGATCCCGCGTCACACGGGTGGAGGCGATCCGCTTCCACCCAGCCCGGCGAACGGACAACCATCGGAGACCAAAATGTCCCTGCCATTGAAGACCGCAATCCTGACCGCCGCCCTCGTTCTCGTCGCCGGCTTCACCGCCTCGGCGCAGACCGAGAGAGGCGCCGATGCCGCCATCTCATGCAGGATCGAAAAGATCGAGGCCAGCGGCGGCATCACCCTCAATGCCATCGCCGAAAGCCCCAAGGCGATCGCGGGAACCTATCTGTTCGAGGTGCAAAAACGCGGTGGAGGCGGCATATCGAGTTCCGCGCAAAGCGGCGATTTCGAGCTGAAAGCAGATGAAACCGCGGTCTTGGGCGTGGTCGGCCTCGGCGGCTCGGACCGGTTGACCTATGATGCTCATCTCACGCTGACATCCTTCGACGGCAAGCTGCTTTGCCGTCCCGACTGATAGGTCGGCTCCGAGTTGGTTCGGCCCGGAGCCGGCGATCAGTCCTTGGCGGTCTCGCGCGGCGTCGGCCGCCAGTCCTTCGGCGCCATCTCGAACGATTTGAACGTAAAGCCCGGCGCGACCGTGCAGCCGACCAGCGTGTATTCGCCAAGGCTCGTCGCGGTCTGCCACCAGCCGGCCGGCACGACGAATTGCGGCGCTTCATGCTCGCCGACATCCGGGCCGAGGCGATGGGACGACGCCTCGTGGCCGTCTTCCGACACCGTAATCACCAGCGGCGCGCCGCCATACCAGTGCCAGACCTCGACGGCGTCCTTGACCCGATGCCACTGTGACGTCTCGCCTTCCTCGAGCAGATAGTAGATCGCCGTCGAGCGGGCCCGCCCCTTGCCTTTCGCCGGTTCGTCGCGAAAGGTTTCGCGATACCAGCCGCCTTCAGGATGCGGTTTCAGGTCGAGCGTCTTGACGATCTTCAGGGCGGCCGAACTCATCAGTATTGATCCCTCTTCTTGCGAATGGCGGCGAACACCGCGGCGGGCTCGGCATCCGCCATGCCCATCGCTTGCATCAGCGCCGGGTCGTCGGCGCGCAAAAACGGATTGGTCTGCTTCTCGCGCCCGAGCGAAACCGGCAGCGTCGGCTTGCCGTCGGCCCGCAACGCCGCGACCTCACGCGCCCGCTCTTGCAAGGCGGAATTGTCCGGGTCGACGTCGGTGGCGCATTGGGCGTTGGTGGCGGTGTATTCGTGGCCGCAATACAGCATCGTCTCGTCGGGCAGCGCCCTGAGGCGCTTCAGCGACTCCCACATCATCGCCGCGTCGCCCTCGAACAGCCGGCCGCAGCCGAGCGAGAACAGCGCATCGGCGGCGAAGACGGCCTTGGCGTCTGGCAGATAATAGGAGATTTCGCCGAGCGTATGCCCCGGCGTATCGATCGCCTCGACGCGAATCCCGCCCAGTTCGAACGTATCGCCGCCGGAGACCGACCGGTCGATGCCGGGAATCTTCGCCCGCTCCTTTTCCGGCCCGACGATCTCGACCCCGAACCGCGCCTTCAACGCCTCGTTCGCTTCCACATGGTCGCCGTGGTGGTGGGTCGTCAGGATATGGGTGAGATTCCAGCCGGCCTTCGTGAGTTCGGCGAGGATCGGCGCCTCTTCCGGCGCATCGATCGCAATCGTCGTGCCGCTGTCCTTGTCGTGGACGAGCACGCCGAAATTGTCGCCGCGGCAAACAAATTGACGGATTTCGATCTCGGACATGGAGGTCTTCCTTCATTGAATGCGGTGCATTGTCGAGTTAGGGCGCTGCGGCGCCATGTCAGCCGCCGGGTGGCTCAGTGCCGCCTCGCAACCGGATCGAGGCCATTCCCCCGAAAGAGAGTTTCGACCCAGCTTCCGAGCGTCCTATAGTGGCTGTTCGATCCGTCGCAGCCGGAGCATCGGACCAAAAAGTGGAATCCGGTTTTTGGATCATTCCGATGCGCAATCTAAATGTTAGAGCGTCCTTTGTGCGTCCGAACAGGCGCACGGCGCTCTAAGCGGCGAACAGGGAGCCGTCCACACTGACCACCAATGCCGACATCGTCGACCTTCGCGACTTCTACGCCTCGCCCCTGGGTCTTGCGGCCGCGCGCGCCGTATCGCTGGCTTTGACGCCGCTGTGGCGGCCGATCTCGGACGAGCGGCTGGTCGGGCTCGGCTATGCCGTGCCCTATATCGATCGCTTCGCCGCCGACGCCGAGCGGGCCTTCGCCTTCATGCCGGCCGCGCAAGGCGCGCAGAACTGGCCGATGGGCGCGGCCTCGCTGTCCGCTCTGGTCGGCGTCGAGGATCTGCCGCTCGGCGACGCCTCGGTCGACCGCGTCCTCATCATCCATGCGCTGGAATTCGCCGAAAACCCGGAAGCCATGCTCAGCGAGGTCTGGCGGGTGCTGGCGCCGGGCGGGCGCATCGTCATCGTCGCGCCGCACCGGCGCGGCGTCTGGGCGCGCTTCGAGCACACGCCGTTCGGCTCGGGCCGTCCGTGGTCGAGGGGGCAGCTCACCCGGCTCCTGCGCGGCGCGATGTTCACGCCGTCCGCCTGGGCCGAGGCGCTCTTGTTTCCGCCGTTCCGGCGTCGCTCGCTGCTCGGCTTCGCCGCGCCGCTCGAACGCCTCGGCCGCGATCTCTGGCCGCTCTTTGCGGGCGTCGTCGTGATCGAGGCGACCAAGCAGCTCTACCGGGGCGTTCCGGTGACCTCGACAGCCCGCGAGCGCCGCCGCGTGATCAAGCCCGTGCTGGTTCCGGCCGGCGCCGGCGCCGGGGCGCGGAGGGCCGGCCTTGAAGCAAACGGCGGCGAGTAATCGGGCATTGTCGTCGTGCATCCGGCGGACTTCCAAGACTCGAAATCGGGAATGTAGCTCACGGTCCGCAGCACAACGGAATACACTCTCGGGTAGGAGGGCCGATGGACGACACACGCGCATGGTACTGGGAAGGAAATGTGGTGCTTGCTTTGCGCCGCCATCTTGAGCGTGAGGGATGGGAGATCGTGCGCATGGCTGACACGCGCCTCAAGGAACGTGGGGTCGACCTACAAGCGAGTAAGGGCGGGCGCACACTGTTAGTGGAAGTGAAAGGCTACCCGCTCAAAGGTTATAGCGATCCGCGCCGCGCCGGAGAGATCAAGCCCACCGCTCAGAGGCCGTTTCGAAACCCCGGAAAGCCGATGTTCGTAGTTTCTCCGCATAACCCCCACGGGCAGGAAACCGGCGAAACTGCATCGCTGACAGCGGCCAAATCTCATTCCGAACTGCGTGGTAGAGAGTTTTGAAACGGACTCTCAGACATCGCAGGCCAGTCATTGGTATTCGCACGCAGTGCTTGCCGCGATGCGGCTCCAGACCAAACACTCCGATGCCGACATAGCGATCGCGTTTCCCGATTTTCCGCGCTACCGTACACTCCTCAGAGAGACCTCGGGCGGCCTTGGCAAGATGGGCGTTGACGTCATTTTCATCCGCGAGGAAGGGGAAGTTGTGCGCATGTAAATTTCGGCAAAGGCCGACTTACTTAATTTAAGATGCGGACCGCTCAACCTAGCCGCGGCTATTTTTGGAGCAGCGCGGGATTATCGAGGGTTGGGTTGCTGCTAGCCCATTCCATGCACAAGATCAGACAAAGTCTCGACAGTGCTTCAGTTCGGGCACGGGTCGACGTCCAATCATGACCGAGTTTGTCATTGGTCCCATGAATCGTTCGGCTACGTCCGTCGCTGTAGATTTCCTTCACAGCCTGCTCCATGGACGTTCCGTCTGCCCAGAATTTATCGGACGGCTTATGCCCCAGCCGAGCGGTGACCAACCTCTTAATGCCACCCGACTGATCACCTTTCGCAAGGGCATCAAGAGTTGCCGTCAGCTTGACGATTGCCATAAGGGTGACTGTCTCCCGGCAACCCTCGTGAAACCAAAGAAGCGCTTGGGCAAGGGCGTTCATGAGCTTGGGACGTCTAACGTTTCCAGTCGGTTCAAGATAGAAACTAATGAGTTCTGCAGCCGCCTTAAGAACGAGATCGTAGTAGGCAAAACTTTTCTTCCAGTCAGCCTTCGATATGAAAGGTCCACTCGGACGTCCGATCATCCTCGATCCCGACAGTATAGTTCGGCCGGGGATGAAAGTTAGAATTTTTTCGCGGCGAATGCTTCGATCCACTAGCAGGTTCACGCCGTCGAGCACCTGCGATGGCTTGGCCCAAAAAAGTGAAATAGTAGCAGTAGCCATGCGGGCCGCCGTCAGCGCGCGCTGCTTTCCAGCATCGTTGGCGAGACCTGTCGTGCTGACGCTGACAACCCAGGGGCAATTGCCGACGGCACTGAGTATATCCTGCTCCCGCCCGCTGTCAGTCGATGACTTCCGCTTGCCGAGCCTTTTGCCTTGCCACGCCTGCAGCGCGCGTCGTCTCGTAATGGATGTAATGGCACCGTCTGCTGATTTTCGGGCCAGCCACGTGGAGCGCGGCTCAAAACGTACAGGCCCGATTTGGAACGCGCCGATTTCATTTCCGGGGAAGAGAGTCAGAGTCCGTTTCGAAACTCACTGCGGCGGGTTCAAAGGCCCCTCGGATGGTCGCTCCGCAATGACATGATACCCGATTTCCGCGGGTTTGGGCGTCCCGGGTGAACCATGGAGGCTGGTCTTGGCAGGGTTTCGAAACGGCCTCTCAGACCGAAAGAATATTCGTAGGGGGTGACACCCGCCTCCATCTTCTTGAGGAACTCCCGGACGCTTGTCACCACTGCATCGGTCTGTTGATCGGGGTTCTGTGTGACATCAAGTTCAGCAATAGCCGGACCAAAAGCCCTGCGGACGGTGGCCCGCCATTCATCATCAGTATGGACAACGGTCCGGGATGGCACCTCCTTTTTTAGGTTCGCGGCGACATCTGTAATGAGATCGTCGATTTCCTTTGAGACTTCGATCGATCCACCCGTGCCTATCCGCTTGACGCCCATACCCACTAGATCTAGGGTCGGAGCGGATGGGGGGCGGCCATGGACATTCTTGACTGAGAGGATCTC